>JAKSRF010000024.1 GCA_024403755.1 Clostridia bacterium | reverse complement strand
AATCCACACTTAATTGCATTTCTTGCTGATTTAATATTAGACCAGGCACAACAAAGGAACTTTGCCTCTTTCAAAAAACATCCCGTTTACAATTTGAGTCTATTGCCGACTGTTCCAACGCAACTCTAAGGATTTCTTCGTTAGTAAACATTCATATCCCTTCCCTCTGTTTCTATTGAATCAGATACTCATTTTTAACACTCTTCCAATGCACTCTCATTTAGCAGAAACTCAAAGACATGCATCTTCTTATATCCATTTTCCAAAATAGAAAATGGATCATTGTCCATAGTAATAACAATTTTCTTATATCCATCATCAATCTTATAAAAGGACGAGATTTCTTGCGCTTTTTTTTCCGGATCTGCTATGCTATATGCCACCTGAATGTAATAGGTGTCCTTGCTGTTTTTTGCAATAAAATCAATTTCTTTTTCTTTATTTTTTCCTATGTCAACCATATATCCACGACGCAGTAATTCTTGATAAATAATATTTTCCAAGGTGTGCGTCACTTCCAGTTGTCTAAATTGCAGTTTACTATTTCTAAGACCAATATCTGATATATAGTATTTATTTAATGTCTTTAAATATTCCTTTCCCTTAATATCGTATCGATAAACCTTATAGAACAAGAATGCCTCACACAAATATTCCAAATAATTCCCTACAGTATCGGCAGTAATTGTAGAATATCCATTTGACTTTAATGTATCTGATATTTTTTTTGCACTGACAACTGAACCAATATTTGAGCAAAGAAAACTATATACAGCATTAAAGAGATTGGGATTACGTATTCCGTATCTGTCAATAACATCTTTTGTCGCAACTGTCTCCTCAAGCATTTTTAAATACTCTATCTTCGAGTCCTTATCACTTTCTGTTGCAGCATATGGAAAACCACCATACATCTGATATTCATTATATGCATCCTGCTTATCTCCACCCCTAAAACTGTAATATTCAGCAAATGATAATGGATAAACCTTTATTTCAATGCTTCTACCTCGAAGTTTAGTACTAATATCGCTAGATAAAAGTTTAGAATTGGAGCCTGTAATATAAACATCTGCCCCCTTATTCTTTAGGCTGTTCACCAGATCTTCAAATTCTTTCACATATTGTATTTCATCAATCATTACATAGTATTTTTTATCATTGACTATTTTCCCCTTGATGTATTCATATAATTTCATAGAATCTCTCAAAATCGCATTGTCTATATTTTCAAGATTGACTTTTATGATATTAGAAGTATCCACGCCATTTTCAATCAAATAATTGGCATATATATCAAATAAGAGAACAGATTTTCCACAGCGTCTTACTCCCGTGATAACCTTGATTATATCTTTATCCTTATGTTTAATTAATTGTTTTAAATATAACGGTCTTTCTATCATGAGATTCACCTCCAATTCGATTTTACTCGAAAAACTTTTCATTTTCAATTTTTTTTCGACTTTGCGCACTTCTTTATAAAATTCATATTCTATCGTTCTATTTCAATTATTAAATCATTTTCTCGACATAATCCTCTTAAAGCGTTATTTGTCTTATCTTTAGGACAATAATATGAACAACGAAATGTTTGAAGCATTTAACGAAGGAAGGTTATCACTTGTAAGTGGCGAAGATGCTTTTAGTCAGATTATCTGGTCGAAACATCCTACTTTTGAAGGAGTAGAATTAAAGTACATTGTTACGGCAAAAAACACGGATGGAAAATTCAGTTATCATCTTGTAAGGATTGTATCATTTTGCCAAGTTTATGCCAGCTTTGTGTTAATGATGTTAGATTAGTAAAATGCAATTCTAGACAGATTCGAGTTTTTAAGCTCAGATTCATTTTGCTATAAAAGGAGTTGTCTCAAAACCATCGTGTTGCCGCACGTTCGGTGGCTCGGGAAGGCTAAACCGACGAGAATCACTGTAAACCCCGTTTTCAGTCACTGAAAAGTGATTGAAATGGTCAGTTTCAGTGAATTGTTTACGATTTCTCCAAATCAGGCAGAAGGGCCGACAAAATCTCACCAAAAACGGCCTTTTCTATCACCCGAGGGTGAGATTTTACCTCGATTTTATGAGATTTGCTTCTCGGCACTTAAGCATTGATTATTTATTATTTAGAAGACTGTTTATATCATTTTTTAACAATACTAAAGGGCTGCCTCTCTGTGAATCAATCACTTTTGAGACAGCCCCTGCAATTTGGTGGAGACGAGGAGAATTGAACTCCTGTCCGAACCCGTATCCTCCAAAGCATCTCCGGGTGCAGTTATTGTTTAGAGTATTCCCCTTTGATCTGAGCCCAATAACAGGCAGAACGTCCGGTAGCTTCATATATACAACAGCATGTCAAAGCTTTCACACTGAGGTTGTCCTGTTTAACCTCTATCAGGTAAGGTCTGCAAACTGCGATTCGACCCATCACGCAGATATAATGGCGAATCGGTAGCTAAATCAAGCAGCTACAGCAAAATTATTGTTTGCAATTACTTGCATTTCCCGTTTTTTAAGGAGGCAAACGAGAATCCTCCACCCGCTTCCTTGATATCAACGAACCCGTCGAAACCGGTGCGCCCCCATATCAAAAAAATAATGCTCTCACAAAGTGAGAGCATTGATTATATACTTTTTACATCTCACTGTCAAAATTCAAATCTTTATCAACATCGTAAGGCTCGAAAGTCTCTTCAGGTACATGATGTATCTCAAGAGTTTCCTCAGTCGCATTAGGCTTTGAATCAACCTCAAGCTGATACGGATTAAAGCTGTTTACTGTACCGCAGTAAATACACTTTGCAAGGAACTTTCCCGATACCTGCATCTTCTGATTACATACACTGCACTTGATATCAATCTTCGCCGAACTGATTTTCTTCTGATCTTCAAGAACCTGTTCAATCTTCTTATTCAAATCTTCATGTGTAAAGCCCTTTTCCTGAAGAAGCAACCACATGGCATGATTTAAAACTTCTACTGTATTGATATGTCTGATAACCTTCTCAATATCAGTCTTACCCGACACAACTTCTTCGTTTGAAGAAGTTTCCTGTACGTCCAAATTTACTCCCAAACCTTCAACATTCTCATTAATATCATTCTCCATATGTATTCTACCCTCCAAAGAATTAACATGACTTGATTATACTATATCAAAGCGAGTTTGCAAACTCTGCTATTGCTTCTGCAGCATTCAGTTGGTTATTCTCATCAAGAAGTGCCGACTCATCGTCACTGTTTGTCAAAAAACCGAGACTGATTTGGAAACTCGGAACTGTATTTGCATAATTCAAGCCTGTATAAACATATGTCGCAAGAGCCTTATCAAAATTCAAACCCAATGCTTCGGCTACGGCCTTTCCGAGATTATTGCCTTCAGATACATTAGTGCCGGTATAGTTACCTGAATCCGGAACATAAACACGAACACCTGATTCAAGCGAATCATTTGCACCGTCTGCATGAATTCTCAGGAACAAGTCAGGATTAAGACTGACAGCATATTCGGCTCTTTCCTGATTTGACATATTAACATCATTGGCATTTCTTGTAATATAGACCTCTGCACCGCATTCTTCCAGGTAACTCTTAAGAAGAAGGCTGAACTGCAATGTATACTCATATTCATGGATACCGGTTGCTTTGCCGACAGTACCGGAAGTACATCTCGGTTTAGTTACGCTGAGCCAATCAGCACAAGCTTCCTCTGTCTCATCAGTTATTTCCTGATGTCCCGGATCGATCACTATAGTTTTGCCGGATAAATCAGGCGCATCAGCAGCCAACGGTATAGGTGTCGGAGCCGGTGTAGGAGTCGGCTCAGGTGTAGCAGTAGGTTCAGGTGTTGGCGTAGGGGTCGGCAATTCAGTTGTTACCGAAGTCGTTTCAGTCGGTAATACCGAAGATAAAGCTGTACTCTCAGTTTGCAATTTCTTGGCATTTCTTATGTCTTTAAACTTAAGAAGGCAAAGAACCAAAAGAAAAATGCATGCAGCAACAAGCATCGGAACCAATAATGAATTGTCAGTATTGGTCTTTGTTACGTTCTCAGGTTTTATGGCATTTCCGGAATTCGCCTTGGAAGAACCTTTCATCTCTCTCCTCGGTTCGGCCTTATTGTTGGTCTTCCCCTTAGAGGCTGCCCCGGCATCAATCTTAGCTTTTAAATTCTCTTTAGCCTTAGCATCAGTTTTGACAATAACTCGCTTGTCGGATTCATTAACCTTATGGCTTTCATAGTATTTTTTACCCAACGCAACCGCATGCTTCATTCTGTCATCAGGTGACATCTTCTCAAGATAGTCATGAAGCACTTTTTTCTTATCATTATCCAGTTCCGCAAACATAGTCTTAAACTGGTTAAAATAGAAATTCTGATTCTTATCCATAAAGTCTGCTACCCCCATTTTCGCTGAAAATACAAAAATGCCCTAAAACAAACGTAGTGTTTTAAGGCATCAATGGTTGCAATAAACTTAAATTAAAGAGCTGTAACTTTAGCGCTGTTATTATCAACCTCACCAACCTGAGGGATAATCTGAGCATTAGACGGTACACAAATAAATGTTGTCTTTGAATTCAAAGCATAAACAGAACCCTTAGCCATAAATACAGCACCTGAGATGTAGTCAACTACTCTCTGATTGATCTGTGCGGCATCTGCATAAAGTTCGCAAATAACAGCAGAGCCTTCACTTACGCGAGTAATAACTTCCTGAGCGCTCTTAATGTTATTAGGACGCATATGATAAATATTATTCATAGCCTGTACCGGCTGCTGTGGCTGTGGCTGATAAACACTGGATGTAAAAGCAGTTTCCTGTGGTTCCTCGTAGTACTCAGCAGTATCATCGATTTCCTCGTAACCCTCTTCCTCGTAGATGCCTTCGTCCTCTACCTCATCAACAGCCTCACCAAGCATCATATTCTTAAATTTCTCAAAAAAATCATTCATTTTTACTCTTCCTCCTAGCCAATTTTTTATTGGAAAACTCATGTATTTATCATAGCAAACCAATAATTATTCGCAATAGAATCAGAGCGTTTGTTTTGCTTTTGGAAACCTTCCGTAACATTCCCGTAACTTAACTAATATTTCTGTTATTTTAGTAGAAATAGAACTGCGTATCCCAGCACGGAAGACCGGGTAAATGTCTTATTTTCAACTTATAATCTCCGCGTATTGCAAAAACAGTTTCAGGAATTCTGAACATATCATCATTTCTGTGATAACATGCCACAACCATTTTCGGACGTCGGTTCTCTATCAGCTTGCGTGCGCCGTTGAGAGCCTTAACCTCATTTCCTTCCACATCAAATTTAATGAGTATATCCTTTATGTCGGTGCCATCCGTCATATATTTCTCCGCAATGGTATCTATACACATCACATCAACCGTATTTTCCCTTTCCTTATCGAAAACGGAATTACCATCGATATGAACACCGCGACCTGTATTATCCTGCAAAATAACTTTCCCGTCCGCTTCAGAGACGGCGGCATTAATCGGGAACACATCTGTCATATTCTCCGCAAAAGCACACAACTTTCGGTAATTACGTTTGTCAGGTTCAACAGCAATAATTCTGCTCAACTTGTTCCCATAAACCCGTTTATATTTACGCACCGTATCACCGTTATAAGCACCGCAATCAATAAGAATACTGTTATCGGCAAGTTCAATAATGCTTTCCTCTTCATTCTCCGTTGTCTCCGAATCAAACAAATAACGCACATCGCCGCTTAACTTATACTGAATGATATCACGATATGTTTTCTGAGAGATACTGTCTTCAAGCTTTGCTTCAACAGCATTAAAGCGATTAACATTATTCAAATAATATTCGGAATCAAAAACTATATCGCCGTAAACAGGAACATCCGGCAGATAAAACTCATTCTCCGACATTATTCTTTTTACAAAATCTATTACCTCGACTCTGGAAGAACCAAAACACATTAATACTATGAACTCACCGAATTCTTCCTTGATCTGCTCGTAACTTCTTACTTTTATTCCGTGGAATTCACGGTCTCTTACAAATCCGTTACTGGCAAAAATCCCGTCAACGGCAATACCATGTCTTTCAAGGCACGCTATAATCTTATCGGCTCCGTTACCGGTTCCGTACAATACAATTTTTTTATCTGCAGACTTAAGTTCAGTCCAAAGATCAGTTACCGGCATTAAGAATTACCTTTCTGTCACCAAAAATATCTGTTCCGATTCTGATATGCGTGGAACCTTCAGCCACGGCTTCTTTAAAATCACGGCTCATTCCCATTGATAAAACAGACCACACAGATTTATCCTTTACCTGATTGCTCATTAATTCAAAAAGCTTACGAGTATCAGCAAATATTTGTCTTGCCTCGTCAGTTGTTGCCGCAGCCGGTGCCATGGTCATAAGTCCTCTGGCACGGATACCGTTGAGTTTGTTTAACTCATCAAGTTGTGTCAGAATATCCTCGTCGTAAAAGCCGTGCTTGGATTCTTCTCTCGAAATATTTACCTGATACAATATGTCAGACACAATTCCCAATCCCTCTGAGCGCTTGGAGATTTCCTTAGCAAGATCAAAGGAATCAACAGAATGAATAAGAGTAACCTTACCGGCAATATACTTAACTTTATTTTTCTGAAGTGTACCGATAAGATGCCAGTTAGGATTCATACCTGCATTGCGCATAGCCTCCTCTTTGGGAATAAGCTCCTGCACCTTATTCTCGCCCAAGTCCTTAAGTCCTGCCGTATAACAAGACATAGCACATTCTACGGGAAACACTTTAGAAACTCCGATTAATGTTACTTCATCACTTTTTCTTCCTGCTGCTTTGCAGGCGTCATCCAATTCCGACCTTACCTTACTTATCCTTTCCTTAAACTCCTGTACTGATTGCTCATTATATTCAAACACAGTTAAACACCTTCATTTCTGAAAATTAATTAGTTAGTTATTTTATTTCCGGCTGCCGTACTGGAAGGATTCGTAATAATAACAGTATTCAGGTTAGGTATATTGGAATCACCTACCGGTGTAATTATCGCAAACTCTCTGTCATTATCAACAATAAGCACATCAACCGCTTCTACAAAACCGCTCTTGTTAACATATAAAGAAGCTATTCCGCGTTCATAATCAGGATTAACAAGACTGCTTAAAGGCACTTTCATTCCTCGCGCTTCGGTAATAACAATCTCAATATCAACACTTCTTAAATCAACCAAATCCTCAACATGCTTAGTCGTTGAGAACACTATAAGCAAACCCTCACCGGTTACAGTCTCTCTGACAACCTTACAGTTATCTATGCTGACACCTTCGGAAGGAATGTTGATATTATGGAAAGTATCCACTTCAAAACCTTGATTGTTACTTATATTATTTTCCAAAACTACCGCAAGATACTGTTCATCATTCTTTGCAATTCTTGCAACACCTTCGTCTTTATTAACATAATTATCAGACGGAATTACACCAACAGCAGAATCGATGTATTTACTCACCTCACCTGCATCACCGTTAAGCATATAATCAAATGTCAATTGTTCCTCATTACCATCAATCTTAAAGGATACTATTCCCGGATTCTGTGCATAAATTATTGTTGCTGATTTGGCAAGCTGATTCTCATAATTACGTTCATCTCGACGCAAATCATCGAGTCTATCGTCATCAAAATCAACCTGAAGCAAAAGTTCTTCACGCTGACTTATCAGAACCTCAATTGAAGACTGATACGAAGTAACATTACTTATATTACTATTCATGGAATCCTGTCTTAAGGAATCAATAATAGGTACAAGCAATTCGTCAATCTTTGAATATATGTTATCGGCACCTGAAGCCATGCCCTGTTGAATAAGTTCCAGTTGAACATCGGAAATCTGAGACTCTGTATTGCGGAGATTTACAACTACTGATTGCAAATCAGCCGGTACCACCATTGCAAGTTGCTGACCGGTAGAAATACGTGCGCCCTCAGCCGACTTGGTAACCAAATCACCCTGGCAGGTCGATTTCATAACCTCTTCGTTACGTATTACCATAGCCTTTGCACCGATTGTATGTTCTATACTGCCGCTGGTTATAAAACTTTGCTCCGGTTTAACGGCAATGTAATTATACAAATGATACACAAGAAATATCAGAACAACCATGGTAGCAAGTACAATTGCAGCCAACGTAAGTCCTCTGACAACAGCTGTTTTCTCAGCACGTTTATGTTTATTCTTAGAGTTTCTTTCCTTTTGAACATCTTCAACCGTAACATTACCTACCGTCGCACTCTGAGAGACCAAAGAATCTTTGTAATCCTTCTCTTCCTTCGGCTTCTTGTCATTCGTCTTAACATTTTTTCCGATACTGTTCTTCTTAATATTCTTACTGTCTTTATCAGAACGCTTAACGGAATTAACGGAATTCTTCACATCAGAATGATGAGACTGGGATTTACTGCCTGTAGTTTTATCACCCTTCTTGCCTTTAACATTGACAGAATTTCTATCTGTTTTCTTGCTTACGTTCTTATCGGAAACGCGAGAAACTGAACTGTTTGAAGCAGAAACAGAACGCGATTTGTGGGAAGGAACAACCTTCGTTTTTGAGTTATCGGAAGAGACCGCAGGAGTTTTCTGATTGGTTTTAACGCTTTTGGAATTAACATTAAACATATCAGGTGCCTTAGGCTTAACTGCTTCCTTACCCATATTCTTTTTGCGGTCAGCAGAAGCACTCTTGCCCTTACTCTTGTTAATATGTTCGTCTCTTTTCTTTCTGTTATCCATCTTATTCCTCTTTAACCGTAACGCTATATAAAAATCAGCTCAGCGTAAGCATTACCGCAAGCTTAGCCTGTTCATATACCAAGCCGCCCTGCATATAAGCAATATACGGAGCTTTCAACGGTCCGTCGCACGACAATTCAGTAGTAGCTCCTTGAACAAAAGCTCCTGCTGCCATGATAATCTCATCCTCATAACCAGGCATAGGACCCGGAACCGGTGCAGCAAATGAATCAACCGGAGAGCATGCCTGAATCTTTTGGCAATACTTTATAAGCTTATCTGCTTCACCGAAAGTAATCGTCTGAACTATATCGCCTCTTACCGAAT
This sequence comes from Clostridia bacterium, assembly GCA_024403755.1. Lineage (GTDB taxonomy): Bacteria > Bacillota > Clostridia > Saccharofermentanales > Saccharofermentanaceae > Saccharofermentans. Next base: position 16,931 of record JAKSRF010000024.1, on the reverse strand, counting down.
CGAATGAAGGACTTGTATTAAGTCCTACCATCTCAAAGCACTTGGAAGCAAATACAGCGCCCTTTATACATTCCGCAACAGTGTGAGGTGCCAGGAAAAGCCCCTGAGCAATCATTCTGTTAAAGCCCAATGTCGGTCCTACGTGTGATCCGAGTCCGGGAGCAGTAATTCTCTGCGCAACCTTCTCAACTAAATCACTTTTGCCGCAAACATAAGCTCCTGTCGTACAAATTCCGCCGCCCGGATTCTTCATAAGCGAGCCTGCACATATATCTGCACCAAGTGCACAAGGTTCTTTTGTCTCGACAAATTCACCATAACAATTATCCACTGCTATTACGATATCCTGGTTATGCTCTGAGGCATAGCTTTTAACATTTTTGCAAATGCTCTCGATATCTGCGCCGTTAAGAGCTCGGCGACTTGTATACCCGCGCGATTTTTGAATAAAAACCATCTTTGTCTTTGAATTAAGTTTTCCCAATATTGCGTCTATATCCGGACTTCCGTCAGGTTTAAGTTCCACATCGGTATATGAAATACCGTAATTTCTGAGACTTCCGTCATAGTTTTCCTCACCCAAGCCAATAGTAGACGCCAAGGTATCATAAGGCTTACCGGTAACTGAAAGCATCTCATCTCCCGGTCTCAACACACCGTAAAGCATGGCAGATACTGCCTGAGTTCCGGATCCCATCTGCATTCTTACATATGCTGCTTCAGCTCCGAAAATCTCTGCAAAAATCTCTTCAATCTTATCTCTTCCCATATCATCATAACCATAACCGGTTGTAGAACCCATATGGACATCTGAGAATTTACATTTACGAAAAGCTTCCAGCACTCTAAGCTGGTTTATCTCTTTTATCTCATCTATTTTTTTGAATACCGGTAAAACCGCATTCATTGCCTCCGAAGCAATAGAAGCTGCTTCGTCACTGACTCCGTATATCGAATAAGGATTGCTCATTAAATTCCGTATACCTCCTCACTTGAGAGGACCTTAACACCGTTTTTACATAAAGCCTTAAGTGCTTCATCAGGGTTATCAACACGAATAACTACAACAGCATCAGAAGAAGCTCTTCCCACAAAGGCATACAGATACTCCATAGAAATATTATTCTCTGACAATACTGCCAATGCTGCATCCAACGTACCCGGCACATCATCAATAGCCAACGCTATTACCGGATTCGAGCTGACCGTAAAACCGGCCTGAGCCAAGACAATCTGAGCCTCCTGCGGCTTATCAAGAATCATTCTGAGAATTCCGAAATCAGTTGTATCAGCTATATATAAAGCACGAATATCTATATTATTCGCAGCCAAAGTACCGGTTACCTCGGCCAGCCTTCCCATCTGATTTTCCAGGAAAACATTTATCTGCTTTACCATCATCGGAATCACCTCCCAAATCATTATTTTATTATTATAACAAACATCTCGCGATAGTTAACATCAATTTTCCATTGAATCAATAATAGCTGCCGACAGCATAAGAACAATCATGGCAAAAACCAGACACGCACCGCCTATTAAAGCCATTATATAAATAAGTCTCATGCGTGCTATATAAAAAAGAATAACGGTAACAGTAAAAAGCATCAGGGCGAGAATCGAGGATACAATAATTCTGATTGAAAGAACAATTCCTCTGCCGACCATTGTACATAAGCGTACAATCGGGATAGCCAAAAATTCACACATTATATCGTAAGACAAAAGTACAAATACAAATAATGCAAAAGCCGAAGGAATCATATAAGGATAAATAAACAAATACATTACAACGGCACAAACCAATGAATCAAACAGCATACACGGTACATCGGCCAACACACAAAATAAAAGCTTCTTCGGAGTCTCTTCAGGCATCAATCTGAAATACGGATTCCCTACCTCCATAACAGTCAACCCTCCCGAATAAATAAAACCTCCGAAATAAAGATTGGTAAGGAGACCGGCAATAAAAAACAAAGGCCACTGCTCATTTATGTCAATATCGGAAGCATATACTATGAATAAGCATGCTGTAGCAACCAATCTGAACAGTATGGTATAGCTGTCTATAAAGAACAGTATATTTTTACGTGAATACTCAAGAATATGTTTAAAGAAATATGTACCGGCACCGATTCCGTTCTTAAGAGTACTCTTTCCTACAGAAATATTAGATGTCATTCTGATATAATCCGGATCAACTCCGGCCTTTAGAGCTTCCTTTAACTCCTTCTCTTTCACCGATGACAGACAGGCAGCCTCATAGTAATCAACATCATATTTAATTACCAGCAATACTATAAGAAATGAATATATAACCGTCTGAATTATTCCTGACAATAAAACAAAACCGGATTTTAATACTATTCCCTCATAAATTGAGACAAGACCTCCGACAAGCGGAAAATACTTCAGACCGAGATTTTGACCGCAGCAATCAACAATTTTTACAAGTCCAAGCCTTACTAATCCTTTGACGGAACCGGAAACAGCGTAAGCAGGCATCAATGCCCATAATCCTACAGCTGTGCAACCTAGAATAATCAACCAACGAATTATTCTGCCTATCATCGGATTTTCCGTTCGCAAAGGAAACAAAAGATTTCCCAGGACACCGCCTGTCATAGAAGCAACAAAAACAATAAATGACAAAGCAAATACTGCCGTTCCGTTCATATGTAAAGCTTTCGAGAGGCTCTGATTTATTACAAACGAACAGTTAAGCATCAAAACATAAACACTGCTCATCACGATATTACTCGGAATAAAAAGAAAATTATTAAATTTTTTGCTGTACGGTCCTGCAAGATGAAACTTAACGTCTGCTTCCGAGAAGGCCCCGATATATCCCGTCTCATTAATAAAATACGAAGCTATAAACATGCAAAAAGTAATAACTCTTACAAATCCGAGAGTAACGGTGTTTACCTCAACTGTCGAGAAATTAACCAGATTCATAACAAAATTAACAAGAAACAGAATCACACCCAAAATCATAACAACAATGAGTATCTTATTGTTCTTTAATTGTCTTGTAATCTTGTAACAAAAACTGTCAAGCATATAAATCTTCTCTTTTTTATTAATTATATCATCTTTTCCTCGTTAATATCTCTTCAGAAATCGCAGTATCAAAAGTTTCAGTGATATCAAAGACATTTATTACTCCATCTGATTAAGGAGCGGTGGCACAATAAGTGACAAAATAAGTGATTCGACAACAAAACCTATAGTACAGAAGACAAACAACCAAGCAAATGATAATCTGAACGCATTCATCAATATATAACCGATAAGCACTGTTATTCCGCTGACTGCATAAATAATCAGATTTCTGACAATTGTAAGTCCGATTTTGTCCAAACCGGAAAACTTCTTAATTATTATTACCGCCATAAATTCACAGAACAAATCAAATGTAACAAACATAATCATATAAAATACCCATCCGAGAACGGATACCATATTTCTGTCTGTCAATATCAACATAGAAATAAGACAAATTACAGAATCAAAAATCATGGTAGGAATATCAGCAAGAATACAATACCATAGTTTTACACCTGCCTTCTCAGGTATCATATAGAAAAACGGTCTGTTAAATTCCAATACGGACTTACCTCCGGCATAAATGACTGCATTCAAAATGAAATTCATAAACAACGATTCCATGAACACTAAATCCGGATTTGTTTTGCTCATAATCATTAAATATACAAAAATAAAGATTCTGTAGAAAACAGAAAGCGGATTAACAAAGAAAAATTTAGTCTGTCTTTTATACTCAAAAAAGTTTTTATGCATAAAAGCATTGGCACCCCAACCACGGTTAAATATTTCCTTACCTACCTTTACCTTGTTGTTGATTCTTGCAGTATCAGAATCAACGCCGGCTTTACGTGCAGCAACTAAATCTGCAACCTTCAAAGCAGTTTCACTCGCAAGCTCGTAATACTCTATATCAAGTCTATCCAAAAAATATACAACTGCTGCAATTCCCAACACACTCAATACGATACTTATAATCAACAGTAAATAATTATGCGTAATAATTCCGACATAAACCGACGAGAACCATCCGGAATACGGAAAGAATCTGCTTATCGGACTGTTTCCGACAAGCTTGATAATTGTCGGAAGACCCAAAGACAATATCGAAGATACAGATCCCGCCGCCTTATAAACTTCTACGAAACCGAATAAAATAAAAACTCCGACACAAGCATATATTACGACGCTTACTGCACGTTTCAAGCTTTCATTATCGGCAACAACCGGAGCGAAAATATTACTTAACAATGAACCTGTTATTGTTGACATGAAAATCAAAACCAGCATAACTACCAAATCAACAGAAGTTATACCGGATATTGAATAAATTAATGCGGATTGGCAACAAAAAACAAAGCAAATAACCAAACTGATTTGAATATTGCCTATAACCGATATTATTTTATTAAATTTGCGAGAAAATGGACCTGCAAAGTGAAAATTGACATCAGCCAACGAGTATCCTGTGATTTTTCCTTTAGTTACGGCAGATATGGATATAAAGAAGCAAACAAAGCTTAAAATGCCGAATAATCCTGACACTATTTCCGAATCGTACATAATCGCTTCTTCACTGTCAATTTGCATTAATGTCGGAAATAAAATCATAAATATTACAAACACAACTGCTACAAGCGACAGAAGCATATTAACCGGCTTCTTTATAAACTGCTTTCTGTAACGATACAACAGACTGTTAAGCATTTTTATCCTCCGTAATCTCGAAGAACAATTGCTCAAGTGATTTTTCTTCTGTATCCGTTTTATTATTGTATTGAGTAGCTTCAATTTTTCCGTTCTTCATAATGTAAGCCACATCCCAATAGTCCTCTACAGTATCAATCATATGAGTTGAAATAAGAACTGTCTTTCCCTGATTCTTTAATTCCGTAAAAATACCCTTCAATTCTTTGATAGCGTGCGGATCAAGACCGACCATAGGCTCATCAAACACAATAAAATCAGGATTAGGAAGCAATGCACAACAAATGGATACCTTTTGCTGCATACCTTTTGAAAGTTCCTTTCCGAGTTTTTTACGCTTATCTTCAAGTTCAAATCTTGAGAGAAGTGCCTCTGCACATCCCTTATCCTCAATTTTATATGCTCTTCTGACAAACTCAAGATGCTCTTCTACCGTAAGCATATCATAGAGAGCAGGAACCTCCGGAACATAGCCCATCTTACGCTTTGCTTCAATTGAATGATTATCCAAGCCGTCAAGTTCAATTTTCCCTTCATATTTTAAAAGACCGAGAATTGATTTAATTATTGTGGATTTTCCGGCACCGTTCGGTCCGAGAAGAATGGCAATCTCGCCATTATCGACCTTAAAAGATATATTGTCATTTGCAACAGTTTTATGATATTTTTTTGTAACCGAATTAACAACCAGCATAGTAATCTCCTCATTATTTATTCAACAAAGATAGTATCATTCAACAGTTAAAAAAATGCAATATTATTTATAAAGAAACAATAAAGTTGATTTTTCGTTTTTTTATCTGAAAATCTCATTTTCGAAAAGAAAAAATGATAATATTATTTCACACGATAAACGGAGGCTCCAAATATGGACAGTAAACAATCACATGAATATTTTATGAGACAGGCACTTAAGCAGGCAGAAATAGCCTACAACAATCAAGAGTGTCCAATAGGTTGTGTGATTGTCAAGGATAATAAAATCATTGCGCGAGCTCACAATACCAAGGTTAAGTACAACGACCCGATTAATCATGCAGAGATTTTGGCTATAAAAAAAGCATGCAAAAAGCTCGGTGACTGGCGTCTTACAGAATGCACCATGTATGTGACTTTGGAACCGTGCACTATGTGTACAGGAGCACTTGTGCAAGCCAGGATCGGTAAAATATATTTCGGAGCATACGAACCAAAGAGCGGAGCTATCGTATCACGCAACAATCTGTTGGATGTAAGTCACGGTCATAATCACAAAGTTGATTTTGAGGGCGGCATTTGTGAGGAAGAAGCTTCACAGTTATTGAAATCCTTCTTCCGTGCCAAACGCCAAACAAAACTCAATTGAATTCCGCACTGATGTTATGTCTTAACAAATACAAAACCTTTTTCTTAACTTTAATTCCCGAACTTTCAAGAGCAGCCGCATAAAGATCAAGTTGAACCTTATGCCTTCTTACAGCTTCTTCTTTCCTTGCATTATCATCAGGAAATTTACTTAGATTATCAGTTTTATAATCAATCAGTACTGCCTGACCGTCATTATCGATAAAATAGGCATCGATAACACCCTGAACAAGTGCAAAATCCGTATCATTTCCTTCACCTACGGGAATAGAAAAAACAATAGGCTTCTCCTTATATAGTTCATTACGAAGCATTGCCTCATTCATCGAAGCTGCAACATCACTTTGAGCAAAATGTAATATGGCCTCCCTGAATTGATTTATAAGCGGCATTTGCTTGTCGCTTATGATACCTTTGCTATAAAGTCTTGCGGTCTCATCATCAAAGCTCTCAGGCTTTACGGCAAGCAAGGATAAATCAATATATCTCATTATTCCGTGTACAAATGTACCCGTTTCAGCTGCATTGGAAGCTTCGCTCTTCTCATCTTTGATATCTGCAAGTTTGGGAAGTTCAAGATTCATAGAAACATTCTTCTGAACTTCGAATTCGTTTTTGAGCTGGCTTACGGAAACTTTAAACGGAATTGCCGTAGAAGCTTCATATGCATATTCTTCAAATACAGGAAGTCCGTCAGATGTTGAGGCAACACTGTGAAGTTTAATACTGTTTTTACTGGTTTTAAGTTCCTCTGCAAAGAAAACAGTATCCTTATTATCTCTGTTAAATCCTGTATTATATCCGTCGTTGTCATTTCCTGATTCTGCTTCATTACCTTCTTCATCAAGTGTTACATCAGCAACGGATTCGGAAGCATTACCTGCAATTCTGACTAAATCAGGATAATCCGCATATATATCATCAGGTTTGATATATTTACAATCAAGGCTTGCATCATACGGTAATTCCGTATTACAAAAATAATTATTCGGAACTACAGTATCACCAAGAAGCTTTTGAATCTTTGCTATTCGGCTGAGAGCAAGAAAAAATATACTTCCCATTCCCAATCTGATATTATTAAAAACATTCATATCAAATGTTTTACTCTCCTGAAGGAAAGCATACTTAGAAAGTGTATAATTGTTATTTTCCTTATCTGTTACAGAATTCTCAGCAATAACGGATAATCTGCTTTTAGCTCTCGTCAATGCGACATACAATAGTCTTATATCCTCTGAGACAGAAGCAAGCTTCTGTTTCTTCGCAACTACCATATTCTCAAGTGAATCTTGGATACAGTATCTGTCATTTATATAATCTCTTACTGCAAATCCGAAATCAGCATCAAAATCAACTGAATACTTACTGTCTTTGCCGCCAAAGCTATCCAATTCAGCCAGTATTACGCACTCAAACTCAAGGCCTTTACTGCTGTGGCATGTCATACAACGAACTTTATTCTCTGATACATCGTCTATTTTCATTGTGACTTCAGAAGTAAGCTTCAGTTGCATTTGTTCAAGATAACCTGCCACACCGGCAATATTACTTCCCATGCCCAAATAATTCTGACAGAGAAAATCCTTAAAAATCAGTAATTTCTCCGCTTCAGTATCACTTTTAGCCTTTAGAGTAGCAGCTAATCCCGTTTCAGTATAAATCGATTCAATAAGAATTCCGATATCAGTCATTATATTCTGCATTCTCAATTTATTGAAAACATCCATGAAAACACGAATTCTCTTCTTAAGCTCATCATTATTTGAATCCGCTTCCGAACAAAATGCCAATTTATCAATTAAATAGAGGTTATCTTTACCCTCAGTTCTGCAAATTGCCGTTATCTCGGCAATATCATTCAAGGTAAAGTTTGAGAATCTGTAATTTGAGAGCAAAACCCCGAGTAAATACTCGTCTCTGTACTGATTCGCAAGACAAAGAATCAAGTTGGTTATTCCTTTTATATCATTGTCATTAAACAATTCCCTGTTCTCGACAACCTTAGCAGGAATATTATGCTTATTCAAATAATCCGCAATCAACAAAGCTGTTTTATTAGTCCTGGTAAGAACACAAATCTCACCCGGCTGATAACCCTCCTCAAGATAACGAAGTGCTTCATAAAGAACACCCTGTCTGAGAACATACTTAAGCTTCGATACCGAGTCCTTATCAAGGTATTCAATCTCATTACCTTCTTCGTCTGTATTACGTTTCTTATTAATAAAAACCACATTAGGTACCTGAGGCTCATGTTTATGGTCATAATTCTCATTAAAAATCAGTTTCTGTTGTTCGTCATAGGTTATCTCTGTACCGCTTTCTTCTGACATTAACTGTTCGAAAATGAGGTTAACAAAATCTATGACACTTGCCTCACTTCTGTAGTTCTTATTTAAAAGATAGAGAATTCCGCCGTCCTTTTGTCCGTATTTCTTCATTTTCTCACTGAAAAGCTTGGAATTTGCATATCTGAATTTATAAATACTTTGCTTAACGTCACCGACTCTGAATACATTTCCGAAGTATTCTTCATTATCAGATTCCTTACGGGCAAAAACATCAATAACAGCATCCTGAAGCTTACTGTTATCCTGATATTCATCTATATAAATCTCAACAAACTTATCACGATAAAAATCTCTTGCATCACTGTTCTGCGGATTACTGAGAATAGCATATGCAATATGTTCCTGATCGGAAAAGTCCATACCATGAATTTGATTCTTACGTTTTCTGTAACACCTGTCAGTCTCTTTGATCAACGCAATAAAGGCAGATAATTCCTTATTACGAATAACCTGCATATTGAAAAGCTCATCATACTGATTCTTAAAGAATATATGATAACTTGAAGGAAAATCCGTGAGAAGAGCGCATTCGCCGTAACCATTTGTTCTCGATTTACTGATACCGAATACTTTCTTTCTCAACTGGTTAATAGCCGCAATATGTGAGAAATAATTATAAAATGTTCTGACTTCGACCTCATCATTCCCTCTTTTTACATCAAACGAAGGCAATCCCGGTGTATTCTCGTCATCTAATATATCACGATCAAAAACAGCATCATAAATATCTTTTTGTAATGACGAAGAATCATCTGCAACCGATAAAACTCTGTTAAGATAAATTGAATAGGATTCCAAAAAGGAATGCCATAAATCTTTTCTGTCCTTATTATCTTTAGCCTTCGCCAAATAGTTAAAATCATCAACCATGCTTTCAAGCTTAGGAATACTGTCCAATGCCGAATGACAGCACTCAACAATATCATCAAGTATATTCTCAAGACCGTATACTTCGCCCTTACTCTCGGTTATCATACGTTCCTTATATTCGTCTTCAATAACTTTAATGTAATCCGGAATACTTCTGAGCTTCCTGAATGCAGCATCCACTGCCTGACACAAGGCATCATCATTTCTTCCGTCCCCGAACATTTGAGTAAGAAGAATAAAATTCTCTTTCTTCTCCTCGCTTATAGAATTGTCGGCAATAGCATTATAGAAGACCGACAAAGCATCGGAAATTGCATCAGTTCTGATAATTCCGAGTGTATTCTCATCCAATATCGGTATTCCCGGTTCAAGCATCTCACCGGTATCCGGGTCGGTATACGCATATCCTTTTTCCTTAATTACTCGTGCGCAAAAGCTGTTTAATGTCTGAATATATGCATTAGGAAGCTTATCTAGCTGACTTTTGAGTCGTCTTATTGTATCAACGTCCTTTACAGGCATTTGCTTATACAAATTAAGTCTTTCCTTTAGACTCTTGCTGATTTTCTTACGCATATTATCTGCTGCTTCTGTCGTAAATGTAACCACAAGAAGCTCATCAATATTAAAATCGCCGTTAAGAATCTTAGTTATAATTCTCTCAACCAGCACCGTCGTCTTACCTGAACCTGCCGCAGCAGAAACCAGAATATTATTTATAGGAGCATTAATAATCTCGAGTTGTTCATCCGAAAAATTCATATTAATTCTCACCTTCTTCCAAACGAGCGTGAATTGCTTCGAAATAATCTTTTGCTTGGAGCGTATGTTTCTTAGGAAGCTTCAGTTTACTGTCTTGTGAAGCCGGCTCCGTTATACTGTTTCCGCATATTCCGCAATAATTACAATATTCGCAACAATTAGCATTTTTATACTCACTCTTAGCTTCGGAAGCACCGTTAGCTATACTGTTACAGCCTTCCTTCAGCAAAACATCGGTATATTTGATTGCATCAGTCACATCTTCGACTTTAATCTCACCGTTCTTGGTGCCGAATTTAATTCCCTGTACAGAAACACGAAGTGTCTCTCCTTCATCAGAACCCAAACCGATAGGAGCATATCCGACATTCTCTACAGAATATCCGTTGCGAACAAGGGCATTAGCATATGTAAACAACTGAATCTGAGTCCCCTGAACCAACTTCTTATAGTCAAGATTCTTCGGACCTGTCTTATAATCGACTATTCTGACAGCCTTAGGATTATCGAATCTGGCATCTACTCTGTCTATTGTTCCTTTGAATATAAACTTCGTATTATTGTCTGTAGTTATCTCAATTCCCTTCTCTGCATCCTTCAGTCTATACTCAAACTTATCAGGTAAATAATCCAATTCACTGCACTCATTCAGCAAATCCGTAAAGGCTTTCTTTACTATTCTTTTTACCTTATCACCCTGACTTACAGAATAAATATCGGTATTCTTATCCGGATGTCGGCACTCATTCAAAGCATAATCGTAGCTCTCGTCAATCAAATCACTCAACAATTCCGAATCTGCAGTATATTCAGACACAACATTGCCGAATCTCTCCTTATCACCGTCACTTACATCCCTTACTCTCCTGAACATATTTTCAAGCATACCGTGTGCCAGAAGACCAATCTCATTATATTCTATCCTGGTTCCGTCATTTCTCGGAAGGACTCTCAAAACTTTATCAAGCATATATCTCATGTGACAAATATTGTATTCTTCAAGAGCTGATACACTGATTATGCTTTCTTCAGGCAAAAGCTTCTTCATGGTTGCCTCACTTATTGAAGCTTTATCAAACTCATGACGTCTGACTACAGGGGTACCGTAGACCGGTGAATTAAAGCAATTATAATTAACTTTATCCTCACTCACAAAGCTCTTAAGATACGTATAGACGCTGCTCTCGGCCTTTCCGAATTCATGAACAAAATACAATTTATCGCTTACAGAATTAAGCATTAATGAGCATGTGATATAATCCTGTCTGTTTTTATTCTCAGCTTTCTCATGAAATTCAACTTCAGCCGACTCAAACAGTTTCTGTAATTCCTTACTGTTAAGCAAGCTGTCATTAGTCTTACCGTAAGGGAAATTACTCTCATCGGCTCCTATAACAAACATAACCTTACACGGTGTAAGAAAACACATTCTCGGGTTGGTAATCTCTATGGAATCAACCTTTAACGGAATCGAACCCGCACTCTTTCTGCCCATATCAATTCTCAGCAATGTATCAAAATTATCAAGCGATATGTTTACATTGTTTATCTCATCCGTGAATCCGATAAGAAGACTCATTATCTCTTTATAGCCCATAACCAAGGCTGAAGCACCGTCTGTATCTTTGCGCTCGATTAATTCGTCACGTAATTTTTCCACCAAATAGCGCTTGCTGTCTATCTCCTCCGCCAAAACTGCAGATTTACCGGAAATAGTCTTGGCATTAATGATGCTTTGGCACAAAGCATAAACCGGCATAAGATATTTGATTACAACCTTATCCCAAATAAATTTGCCCAAGTGACCGACAGAATAGAATTTCTCACCTAGCTTTATCGTTTTGCCGCGTTCGTTCTCATGACTGTAATACTTCTCATCAAAAATTCTGTTTCCCCATGTAAGATTATACTCAATTGCATAATTCTCAAATAAATCTATCAACTCCGGCGGAATCATCAAGAAGGATGTGCGCATCAAAGCAAGAACATCGGCAAGATCATAATTACGAAGCGGCAAATGCACCAGTTCCTGAACATACCTCAAAACAGGCGTATTGTTAAGTGGGATTCGTTGATCGATAAAGCCTTCAAGTCCGAAAACTGCAAGAATACTCTTCATTCTCGGAATTAAATCATCATTGACGCATACTATTCGTATATCCTTATAGCGATATCCTTTGTTACGCGTTAAATCTATTATCTCATTTGCCACATAAGAAATTCTGTCATCAATACCCTTAATTTCTGTGCATATAAGATCATCAATATCTTTAATCTCAGGAGTCTCTTTCTCGAAAATATAATTCTCGACAATTCCTCCCAAGGTATTCATATCCAAATCACTATCTGCCGTCTCGGCAGTAATGTCATCTATCGTTGCTTCAAGCTTATCCGTGATACTGTTAAGCAATTTATTACCATAATAATAGATTTTATATCCGTCTTCCGGCTCACTTGAACCATCAGAAAGAGGATAAAGTCTGACATCCGCACCAAGCCTCGACAGATGCTCGACAAACAAAAGCTCCTCCGGAGTCAGAAGTCGATCAATACCAAATCCGATTAAAACAAATCGGCCTCTCAGGAAATTCACAAGCTCATAATTATCGAACTTATCTTTAGCTTCAGGATTCGTAAGTAAATTTAACAAAACACCGTCTGCCTGTGAGATTATACTTACCAAAAGCTTGTATCCGTATTTTTTATTATATTCGTCAATATATCCTGTAAGAACGACTAAATCATGAAGCTTATCCGAATACGGAGACTGCTCATTCTTAGCAAGATTATAAGCCTTCTCTATCTGAGGATGACGAATATTGTATCTTACCAAATCCTGCAAAAGATTTATTATCATATCAACATACTCAAGTCTGCCCGCAAGTCTTGAAATAATAATAAATTCATCCTTATGTTCAACTAATATTCTGTATATAACATTACGCAGAATCAAATCTCCCGAAGCGCCGCAATATGCTGTTCCGGACATCTCAAGAATACGCACGCCGAGTCTTATAAAACTTAAAACATCTCCGTCAATCAGTGAAGCGTTAATATTTGCAATCGTCTTATCTTCACCTTCGCTGATGCGCACCGAAGAACATCTGTCAATACGATGTTTGATAACCTCGCGTTCTACCGAAGCCTTAACCGACTCAGGTACTACAAAATTAATTCCGCATCTTCCGCCGTTACCGTAATAATCCTCAGATTCAGACCGAATAATATCATAAATACGAGGCTTTACCGAATCATCCACCTTAACTGTCAGCATATCAAGCTCCTAATCATTTTCTTAAAAATATTATAGCAAAATAAGGAGAAAATAATTGGACATCAAGTGCATTTGAAGTTATATTTTCGAAAAAAAGTCAGACTATCTGCAATAAATAGAATTTCAGATAATCCGTTTCCGGAACCGACAGTGATACCGGATGGTCCGGAGCGGCTCTTCTCTCTTCTATAAGCTTAAGGCCCACGCCCGCATCCTGCGCAGCCTCCTGAAGCATTCTGAAAAACAACTCATTAGGCATAAAATGCGAACAGGAACAAGTGGCAAGATAACCGCCTCTCGGCAGCATTCGCATAGCACGATAGTTGATTTCTTTATAACCTCTCTTTGCATTTTCCGTAGTTTTACGACTTTTTGTAAATGCCGGCGGGTCAAGAATAATAAAATCATAATCAGCATGTTCTCCGGCAAGTCTCGGTAACAGCTCGAATACATCCTCGCAGATAAAATCCATTCTGTCTGCAAGACCGTTTACCTCTGCATTATGTCTTGCCATATCTACAGCAGTTTGTGACACATCAACAGCAGTAACATGCGCAGCCCCGCCCTTTGCAGCATTTAACGCAAAGGAACCGGTATGAGTAAAACAATCCAGAACCTTCATTCCCTTACCGAGTCCTGCAACAGCTCTTCTGTTATATTTCTGATCAAGGAAAAATCCTGTTTTCTGTCCGTTTTCCACATCCACGGTATACTTAATACCATTTTCAACTATATCCGTGAGAGGAGAATCAGGTACACCTACAAAATCACCTTTATACCAACCCTTACACAACGCAAGTCCTTCTTTGGCTCTGATTGCTGCCTCATTACGTTCATATATTCCTCGAATTTCTATATTAATGGCAGCAAGTTCATCAACAAGCGCCTTGTATATAACATCCTTAACAAGCTCTGTACCGTAAGAAAGAACCTCTGTCGACAGAATATCCGTATATAAATCAACCGTAAGACCCGGAATGCCGTCGCTCTCTCCGAAAATCAGTCTGGAACAGCAGATATCCTCTTTCATTACAGTCTGACGATATGAAATTGCATACTTAACTCTTCTTCTCCAGAATTCATCCGTAAACTTCTCATTAGCATTTGAGGACAAAATTCGAACTCTGATTTTGCTGTTCTTACTCAGAAAACCGGTACCGAGATAACTGCCCTTTTGAGAGATAACATCTATCAGTGAACCGTTCGGAACGGAATCATATTCAATTCCTTCATTTAATTCCGGCACGTTAAAATCAAGTTCATCATCATAAACCCACGGATGTCCGCGCTTTATGGATTTCTCGCCTTTCAGGCTTACTCTGGCAACTGCCGCAATAAAATCACGTTTCTTCATAATCACTCTTCCTCACTGTAAGTAATACGGTTAATATCACACCAATACTCCAAAGTCTTCATCATTCTCTGCTCTTCTTTAGAATCCGGTTCCTCGACAGAATCAAAATACAGCTTCATATTATATGATACGCCTTTTATCTTCACTGCCGTAACACCGCTTACAAGACTTGATGAGATGCTTATATATTTAATGTCATCCTTTCGAACAAGCTGTTCCTCATTAATTTCTATACCGTTTCTCTTAATCTCTACACTGGTTGCAGAACGACGCTGTACCTTGGAAACGGCAGAGAAAATTCGTCTTGCCCACAGGAAAACAAAAAAGCTCAGAAATAAACCGATAAAGCACATAACAATTATGTCATTCAAATCTCCGCCGGCCACAAATTTACAAAGCAACGCAGGAACCGCAACGAACACTAATGACACTCCCAACGACAAAAATCCGATTTTGCATTTGAGACGTACAGCTCGACGATTAATACCTTCTGCATTAAACTCGAAACGCTGATTTACATATCCCTTCTCATCAACAACACCATATTCTTCCGTAATATGAGGTCTGCACTTTGAATAAATTCTGTTTATCAAATCAACAATATCGTCGTGCTTCAGAAAATTCAAATTAAGCTTCAACTCACCGACTGCTTTTCCCTTTCGATACTTTTTAAAACACAGATACTGAGTCTTAGGAATGTAATGCCCGCCGTTATATATACGTTTTGTGTTTACATGAGTAAAATCTTCCAAAGCAAACTGCTCACACGTTCTGCACGTCCTGTAAACAACGATTCTGTCATCCATAAGTAAAAGTTTGGCTCTCTCTACAACAAAAAAGTAGAAGAATGCAACTACTACGCCTATAGCAGACGCCAAAACCAAGAATTCCGTTACATTGGCGCCCTTTACCAAATCCAGCATAAGGAAAACTCCGAAGCAAAGGCAAAACAGAACCAGTACAATAACCCCGAAAATAAAAAATCTCACTCGGAGCGGTTTGCAATATAATTTGGCAGAACCGTTATAAACAGTGTCTCGCTCGGTTTTGTCCTTAAAGCCTTCATTTTTAACTTCTTCATTCTTCGAAAGATTCTCTTCAACAACACTCGAGACAGTCGTATCAGCCTGCGTCTCCGCTTCTGCTTCGTACTCCGTCTTAAGAATCTCGTTCTGAATTGCATCTTGCCCAACAATTAATTCTGCATCATCCAAATTATCCAAAATAAACTTCTACCTGCCACGCAATTTGTGTATAATAAATAATATTATACTAAACAAATGGATAAACAGTAGTACTAAATGGTTACAAAAAAAGTCAAAAATTTCATAGCCCTGCTTATCAATCTTGCTATCATATTCATAATAGTTGTTACGGTATCGAGTTTCTTCAAGAAAATCAACTATTTCAGCGAATTGGATTTCTGCAGTGCAATCGGTTATAACAAACTGAAAGTACGAGGCATTGACGTATTAAAATACTTTACCGTTGACTCGAATCTTTTCGCAGCTTTGGCCTGCGCTTTTATGATTCCCGAGAACATAAAGGTTATCACCGGAAAGCAAAAATACATAAGCACGCCTACACTTGGACTTAAATATATGGCTAC
This sequence comes from Clostridia bacterium, assembly GCA_024403755.1. Classification (GTDB taxonomy): domain Bacteria; phylum Bacillota; class Clostridia; order Saccharofermentanales; family Saccharofermentanaceae; genus Saccharofermentans. Next base: position 606 of record JAKSRF010000024.1, on the reverse strand, counting down.
GGTTGCCCTTACCGTAACAATGCTTACCGTTACAATTTATCTTGTGCCTACTAAGGGTTTTGCCAAGGCATTTTCCAAACGCAACCTTATTCTGCATCTTGTCACTCCGTGCATGATGCTCTTTTCCTTCTTCATTCTCGAAAATGGATATCTCCGATTCTATAACACCCTTTTGAGTCTCCTTCCGATTACCGCCTACGGTCTCATGTATTACTACAAGGTAATCGATAAGGGCGTATGGAAGGACATCTACGGTTTCAACAAGGGCGGACGCTGGAAATTGAGCGTAATCGTTATGGCAACCGGTTCCTGTTTGGTTGCACTGCTGCTTTACGGAATACAAAAACTGTTGAATCGCAAGGTAAAACGAAAGCTGTATTGAGTATGTTTTTATTCAGACAATAATGAAGTTTTCTCTTTGAGAACACATGAACAAAATTTATCCCCAGCAAAAAATAAGGTCAAATAACAAGCAGGGATGCTTTTGTATAATATCCATAAACTATCGTCTATGATAAGTATTACTTATTGTGGACAAAAAATCCTGATATAAAAAACCTGCTAACAAAAATCAAGAGTTTGTTGGCAGGTTTTTCTTTGGTGCAT
>JAKSRF010000023.1 GCA_024403755.1 Clostridia bacterium | reverse complement strand
CATCCGGCTTTGGAAATAGTTATTCCGGTAGACAACGGATACAAATATATAGCAGACGGAAGAAATTTCAGGCTTAATGCCGGAGATATTCTTTTTATCCCACCTAATATTCTGCACGAGATTGACTGTGAGACTGAAGGTGCACGTTTTATATATTTGTTCGACATATCCTTCATCAAAGGATTTTTTGATTACAAGGATTTGGCTGAATTCATGAAAGAACCGCGACTTGTTAATCCGAATACTTATCCTGAGAATTATACGCAAATATATAATCAGTTTATGCAAATAAATGATTTATATTTTCTCTATAATAATATTGTTCTTGAAATGCCTATTTATTCTCATCTTTTGAGTATATTCGGTCTGCTTGCCAAGTCAGCTTCACGTGCTACACCTATTTCAATTGAGAACGCACGTCAAAGAGACAGTTATATTAAGTTTAAAAGTCTGATTACTTATATTAATACTCATTATATGGATAATATTACATTAGAGTATGCCGCTACTTTTATCGGATTCTCTAAGTATCATTTCTCAAGACTTTTCAAAGAATATACAGATACAACATTTTACGACTATCTTACTAACAGACGTATACAATCTGCAAAAATCCTGCTTAATGATGACTCTTTATCAATAACCGATGTAGCATTTAAAACGGGATTTAATAATCTAACGAGTTTTTGTCGAGCCTTCCAAAAGACAGTCAACTGCTCCCCATCTGAATACAGACATAAACTTAAAATATCAAATTAAAAGAAAAATCAGAAACGGAGATATCACCCCAAGTGATCTCCGTTTTTTCTTCAAAGTACTTCAAACAGAATCAGTAAAAAAACTGTCCCAAAACTATTTCAAGTTCTGAGACAGTCATATTTATATTAAACCTAACCAAAAAATTATCCTTTTACACCACCGAGAGCAACGCCCGCAACAATGTACTTAGAAAGGAACATGTACACGAGTATCAAAGGTAATACTGTCATAGACAAACCAAGATAAACGCAACCATACTCCGTTTTGTAGCTATCACCGTTAAGAAGTCTAACCATGATAGGCATTGTGTACTTCTCTGACTTAGTCAACAAAACCAACGGCATAAAGAAGTTATTCCAAGATGAAACAAACGTAAAAATAGCTTGTGTAGCCAACGCCGGTTTCATGATAGGCAGAATTATCTTATTAAATATCTGCAATTCTTTAGCACCGTCAATTCGTGCAGATTCAACTATAGAAATCTGAAGCGACGCCTGCAAATACTGACGCATGAAGAAAACCATCATTGGTGAAGCAATAGCAGGAAGGATAAGCATAAGACGATTATTATCAAGTCCGAGTCTGTAACAAGCCTGATAGAAACCAATAGTAGTAACAGTACTAGGAATCATCATTACACCCATAATCATGCTGAAAAAGGATTCACGCAATTTCCACTCATATGCAGTAAGAGCATAGGCTGTAAGTGAAGAAAAGTACAAAGCCAATACGGTTACACCTACAGATATTAATGCAGAGTTTGCAAAACCGACAAGTGGCTTAAACATATCCTTATCCTGGATTTTCTCCAAGTTATTCATCAAAGCATTTCCCGGAATAAATGATATAGCATGTGCCTGAATCTGCGTTGTTGAACGAGTAGCATTTATAATCATAATCCAGAATGGTGCGATACTGAGAACAGCCAATAAAATACATACAACATAAATTGGTATCATAAGGCTAAGCGGTTGCTCTGCTTTTGAAACTTTTTTACTATTCATAATTATGCACCTGCCATAGCTTTACGCTGTTCCTTTCTTTCAAGTTTACGCAATTTCTTCAATTCAGCTTCATCTTTATCTCTCATGCAGTAGAACAGAATTGCCGAACATACAACAATAATAGTAAACATTATCATACTTGCAGCAGCTGCAGTATTATACTTATAGCTTCCGCTGAAAGCCTGGTTATAAATATAAAGATTGGTTGTAAGAGTAGCATTATCCGGACCACCGTTAGCCAACAACATAGGAATATCGAACATATTCAAACCACCGATTAAGCTTGTAACCAATGTAAACAAAAGAATTGTTCTGATACTAGGGATAGTGATTTTAAAGAATGTCTGTAATCTGTTAGCGCCGTCTATCTCAGCTGCTTCAAATATTGAAGGATCAATACCGAGAACACCGGAAACCAACTGAACCATGGTATAACCATACCACATCCAAAACTGAATGAATGAAACAATATTTCTTGTTGTAGTCTTCTTAATCAAGAAATAGATTTCGGATCCAGGACCCTTGATTTTTGTAACAATATCATTCACAGGACCCATAGGATAACCAAAGAAAGCTCTGAACAAAATAGCAACAGAAGCCATTGTTATAATGTTAGGTAAATAGAAAATTACCTTGAAAAAGCCTTTACACTTAATACGAAGTCTGTTATCGGTAAACCAAGCTGTAAGAAGGAGAGCTAAACCCATCTGTGGGATGAAGTTAACTATCCAAATAGCTACTGTATTTTTTAAAGCTAATCTAAACAACGTCGATTCAAATAACACTTCTCTAAAATTCTTAAAAGGATCATCCACTAAGAAATTTGCTTCGGAAATCAAACCCTGTTTGGTTGTAAATCCGATATAACAAGTGTAAAGAACAGGATACAAGGTAAAAATCAAGAAAGCAACCATAAATGGTATAGAGAATAAATAGCCATATTTAGTATAGTCAACTACTCCGCGTTTTTTCTGCAATCTTGACACCTTCTTTCTGTACAAATTCTGTTTTCTAAAAAACAGTAAACATCAATTAACAAAAAAAAACAGGGCGGCGAATCAAATTCGTCCGCCCTGTAATTAATCACAATTAGGAATTATTCAACTGTAATAGTTGTATTCTCCTTAACCTGAACCTTGAAGTCCTCAATAGCCTGCTCACGTGTCTTCTCACCTGCTGTATAAGCACGAACCTGATCACGCCAGAAACCATTAATCTTCTCATCATACTCAGTCAACTTATCACCCTTAGCATAATCACCTGCAGGGATAAATGTATCAAACATATTCTGACCGCCGAGGAACTCAACTGTTCCGTCTGACTTAGCCATTACTGTTGCAGAAGCAACTGCATCCTTTGTGTTCTTATCCGGATACAATGTACCGTTTGCCCACATGTACTGCAAACCAGTCTCTGAAGAATCAAGTGTAATCCACTCAATAAGTGTCTTACAAGCTTCCTTATGCTCTGTATCCTTATTAACTAATACCCAAGTACCGCCCCAGAAGAAGCCGATTGGTGAGTTACAAACGCCCCAATCACCATAAGTTGTAACACCTGAATCCTCATCTGTACAGTTATCAGCGATTGTATAGTTGATAAGCCAAGCTGGTCCGAAGAAACCAAGAACATCCTTCTGTCCGAGACCCTTCATGTCAGCGAACCAAGCTTCCTGCCAGTCCTGTGTATCATTATGATAATTATTCTCTTTGAGCTTCATTGAGATATCCAAGAACTCTTCACGCTCCTTAGGAATTGTCAACTTACCGTCAACTACCCAACCGGTTGAAGAACTGTTCTCAACTGCGTGCCATACGTCACCATCACCTGATACGATAGCACAACCTGCACTCTTACACTCCTCAGCTGCCTGCCAGAACTTATCCCAACTACCTGTATCAGCACCGATCTTCTCAGCTACTGTAGCAGGATCATCTGCACCCCAAACAGTCTTAGCAACTGTACGTCTGTAAATGAAAGCACCACCTGTAGCCTGATAACCTAAAGCAACAAGCTTACCGTCAGAAGGTCTTGTACCGATATCGATAGTATACTGAGCAATCTTTGCATCAGCTATTCCCTTATCAACATCAATTCCAAGATCAGCATATGGAAGAGCATATCCTGCAGCTCCGCCCTGTGAATACTTCATAATAAAAGCTGCCTCTGCACAGTAGATATCAGGAGCATCCTTACCACCTGCTGCCAAAGCCTCATCCAATGCAGGCTGATAAGCCTGATCAGTTGTAGGAATATTAGTAATATTAATCTCGTAGTCGAAATCCGGATGTAATTCCTTATATCTCAAAATCATGTTAGGAACTTCATCTGTAAAAGACCAAACGTTAAGAATCTTATCTGACTCTCCTTTAGCGCCGCCGTCCTTGCTGCAAGCTGCAAAAGCTGCACCAACCATTGTCAAACAAAGCGCACTGGCAATAACTTTTTTCATGTTATCCTCCTAAATTTGTTAAATTCGATGAAAACTAGGCCTGTTTTTTGTAATTACGTATACATAATAACCATAATCATCCTATTTTTCTTTACATTTATTGCTACATGTTTACAAATTTAATACTTTTATTGCTAACTTTGACACTTTTAACGTCAATATGCTACTTTTGTACTGCCTTTTTTTGTACAACTTGCTATAATTCTTTATAGATTTTTTTAACGAAGGGAATTTTTTGTAAACCATGGATGATTTTTTCAATAAAAACAGCCTTGCTATGCGCTTTCTGACTAATGTTGCAAACATGATTTTAGTTAACATTATTTTTATTATATTTTCTCTGCCACTGTTTACTATAGGTGCTTCACTCTGCGGTTTGTATAAGATTGTATTTTCGATGCACAATGGTGATGAAGTTTTTGTTTTCCGTGATTTTGTTCAAGAGTTTAAAGCAGATTTCAAGAAGGCTACAATTATTTGGATTCCTATTCTTCTGTTTTCAGCATACTTTGCTGTTGAGTTAGGTTATCTTAACAATTTTAAGAATATGCCGTGGTTACAAATACCGGTTTGGATAATGCTGTTCTTTGTAGTCTCAATATTAATTTATGCCTTCCCTTTACTTGCTTCTTTTGAAAATTCACTCAAAAACACGTTAAAGAATTCTATACTTCTCAGCTTGGGTAACCTTCCTACCACAATTTTTATCGTGGTCATTTATATAGGAATGTATCTTCTTATTGATTTTAACCATGTTTTTATTGTTATCCTGGGCAGCTTAGCATTGTTCAACGGTTGCGGATTTATGGCATGGTTCACTGCTTTATTTCTTCGCAGGATTTTCGGACTCAATAAAGCAAGAAATACCGATAATGAAGAATCTACTGAACCGAGTAAAGATAATCTATAAGTAATTTAATTCTGTCTTTCTTTTCACTAAATCTTGAAACAACAAGGTAATGACTTTCATCAGAATCAATATAAGCGGGAACTAATACATCAGAAGCAGTAACATCCACCCCTATAGGAATATCATTAACATAGTATATGTAATCGGAATATTCCTCAATAAACTCATCACTGCAAACCTCATGTAGATTTATGAATGCGTCATTAACCGAATACTCGTCTATTGCTCTTGTATTAGTACATATTACATCAGCTTTGCCGCTTGCGATTACGGTTTGCAGCTTTTGTACACTGGCATTTATACCATCATCGCTTACAAAATACGGATCACTTACCTTAGGATGTCTGTAATCGTATGAAACACTTATTGTATCAGATACATTCACTTCGTAATCTTTGAGAATATCACCGCATTCTGTTGTAACATTGACCAGACACACAGACAAATAGACTTCTTTATGTTCATTATAAAATGATACTGCAAAGGCAATTATCGCCCACACGACAAGTACCGTAATAATAACATGCCATTTATAATAATCCCAAAAATAAGCAAGGCTGCGTCTCGCATCCTTGCTCATTTGTTTTACAGAATTATTTCTATTTATATTTGTTACCTCATCGGCAACATTCGTATTAAGACTGTTGTTTACTTTAACCATGCCTTAATTTTGCTACAAAGTGCTTCAGAATTCAAGCCATAATGCTCAACTAAAGCAGAAGCAGTACCAGACTGACCGAACTCATCATTAATACCGATTCTGAGTACAGGAGCAGGAAGATTCTCAGAAAGAACCTCACAAACACTGCTTCCGAGACCGCCGATAACAGAATGTTCTTCAAGTGTAACTGCCTTCTTAGTCTTTGATACACTCTTAACAATAAGATCCTTATCGATAGGCTTGATTGTGTGAATATTGATTACTTCGGCATCTATGCCTTCTGCAGCAAGAAGTTCAGCAGCCTTTAAGCTCTCAGCTACCATAAATCCTGTTGCAAACAAAGTAACGTCTTTACCCTCACGAAGAACAATACCCTTGCCGATTTCAAACTTATAGCCTTCAAAATCGTTAAACACAGGAGAAGCTGCTCTGCCGAATCTTAAATATGCAGGCCCCTGCATGTCAAGAACTGCCTTAACAGCTGCCTTTGCCTCAATATCATCTGAAGGAACTATAACTGTCATTCCCGGGATAGATCTCATAAGAGATAAATCCTCAAGGCACTGATGTGTAGCACCATCTTCACCTACTGTAATACCGGCATGAGTAGCACCGATTTTTACATTAAGATGAGGATATCCGATAGCATTACGAACCTGCTCAAAGTTACGTCCGGAAGCAAACATAGCAAAAGAAGATATAAAAGGTATCTTACCGCATGTAGAAAGACCTGCTGCAATACCTGTCATATCAGCCTCTGCAATACCGCAATCGATATGTCTGTCAGGGAATGCCTTCTTAAATACGCTGGTTTTTGTAGCACCGGCAAGATCGGCATCCAAAACAACTAAATTCTCATACTCTTTACCGAGCTCAGCCAAGGCATTACCATAGCTCTCTCTGGTTGCAATTTTTGTATCACTGATTTTTACCATTGTTATTCTCCTACCTATCTTACATTATGCCTCAAGGCTCTTAAGCTGCTCATCAAGTTCAGCGATAGCCTGATCGTACTGTTCCTTGTTTGGAGCTTTACCATGCCAGCCAACCTGATTTTCCATGTATGACACACCTTTACCCTTTGTTGTCTTCATAACAATACATGTAGGCTTATCTGTTGACTTATCAGCAAACTCAAATGCCTTTCTTATATCGTCAAAATCATTACCGTTAATTGTGATTACATTGAAATTAAATGCTTTAAACTTATCCTCAATAGGATATACAGAACATACTTCTTCAACCGGTCCGTCAATCTGAAGGCCGTTATTATCAACGATTACTGTAAGATTGTTGAGTTTTCTGGCACCTGCAAACATTGCAGCCTCCCAGATTTGACCTTCCTGAATCTCACCGTCACCGCATAAGCAGTAAACATTGTAGTCCTGATTGTTTAATTTAGCACCGAGAGCCATACCTGCTGCTACTGATAAGCCCTGTCCGAGTGAACCTGAGCTCATATCAACACCCGGTGTCTCCTGCATGCAAGGATGTCCCTGAAGTCTTGAACCGAGTTTACGGAAAGTTGTAAGCTCCTCAACATCAAAATAACCTCTGTTTGCAAGAGCAGAATAAAGTCCAGGGGAAGTATGTCCCTTTGACAATACAAATCTGTCACGATTCTCCATCTTTGGATTCTTTGGATCAATATTCATTCTCTCAAAATACAAATAAGTATACATATCAGCTGCAGAGAGTGATCCGCCCGGATGTCCGGAAGCAGCACTGTAAACAGCAGTAACGATTCCCTTACGAACCTTTGTAGCCATAATAGCTAATTCTTTGTTATTCATAATTAACTCCGTTCTGTCATTATACTCGAAAAGTCTTATTCACAACTTTTCCTGCCTAAATATTATCATAAACTGACAGTTATCCAGACAGGAAAATGTTATAAACAACTATTCAAAAATTACATTTGTGTTGATTACTTTGCCTAATTCTATATCAGCAGAAAGGATTCTCTGTAGGATATGGAAGATTCTTTGGCTGATTGTAAGCGATATCCTTAATTCCGAGGAACTTAAATACCTCAAACAACTGCTTACCGTAGTGACCGAATGCAACGGCACCGTGATGTGGATATCTCTTCTCAACAAGAACATGACGATAGAAACGGCCCATCTCCTTAATACCGAAGATACCGATACCACCGAATGAACGTGTAGGAACATCAAGAACCTCACCCTCAGCAATGTAAGAAACTAACTCACCATCGCTGTTGCACTGTAAACGATAGAATGTAATATCACTTGCAGCGATATCACCCTCAAGTGTACCACGTGTAAAATCAGGCTCGCTTCCTGCCGGCTCAAGGAGACGATGCTGAATGAGCTGATACTTAACTGCACGGCTTGCACACATCTTGCACTCCGGAGTATTACCGCAATGGAAGCCCATGAATGTATCAGTAAGAGTGTAATCATACTTACCCTTGATATCATCATCATAAATGTACTGTGGAACAGAGTTGTTAATATCAAGAAGTGTAACAGCATCACCTGAAATACACATACCGATATACTCACTGAGAGCACCATAGATATCAACCTCACAAGATACAGGAATTCCACGGCTTACGAGACGGCTGTTAACGTAGCAAGGCTCGAAACCGAACTGTGAAGGGAATGCAGGCCAGCACTTATCTGCAAATGCAACATACTTACGTGAACCCTTATGATTCTCAGCCCAGTCAAGAAGTGTAAGCTCAAACTGTGCCATACGAGCATTAAGATCTGCGTAATACTTACCTTCACCCATTTCCTTAGCCATATCAGCGCAAACCTCAGGAATACGAGGATCATTCTCATGCTCCTTAAATGAAACGAGAAGATCAAGCTCTGAATTCTCTTCAATCTCTACGCCAAGCTCATATAAGCCCTTAATAGGAGCATTACAAGCGAAGAAGTCCTGTGGACGTGGACCAAATGTGATAATCTTAAGATTCTTAACACCGATTACTGCACGAGCAATAGGAACGAATTCAGCAATCATTCCTGCAATATCAGAAGCTGTTCCAACCGGATACTCAGGAATATAGCCCTTAAGATGACGCATACCAAGGTTGTATGAGCAGTTAAGCATACCGCAGTAAGCATCACCACGGCCGTTAATCATATCACCATCACCCTCAGCAGCTGATACAAACATGCAAGGACCGTCAAAATTCTTAGCGATAAGTGTCTCAGGTGTCTCAGGTCCGAAGTTACCAAGGAAAACAACAAGTGCATTACACTCAGCCTTATTAACATCCTCAACTGCTTTGAGCATATCAAGCTCATTCTCAACTGTTACAGGACACTCATAAAGGTCACCTGTATAAGCAGCCTTGATAGCGCTTCTACGCTGCTCTGAAAGAGCAATCGGGAAGCAGTCACGGCTAACTGCAATGATACCTAATTTAACTGTTGGTAGATTATTCATATAAATCCTCCTTAAACCTACTAATATTTATTTTCTTTAATTACAAAGCTGAAATATCGATATTCTCGCCTACAAGACCAGGGAAATGACCTGCTTCAGACGGAGCATCCGGATGGCAGATAAGCCACTTATTCTTAGCAGTGATAAGCTTATCCTCGAAATTATTGCTGTTTGTAACAGCCTCATGTACAGATTCCAACGGGAAGTTAGTACCCTTAGGAAGAACAACACCAACCATAAATCCGTTACCATCTATACCGCATGGTGCATAATGAAGTGTAGTAGCATAAACCTCTGCAGCCATACCTTTCTTAAACTTAAAAGCAACAACCTTTGAAGTATCATACTTAAAATCTGCTGTAATATCCTGCTGTAATCCGAGCAAAAGAATTGCATCTGTTGCAAATACATTTATCTCAGAGGAACGATGATACTCAAGTGCATTAAGCAAAGAATTATGACCTGCACAATAGCCGATTTCAATCGGAAGCTCACCATAAGTAACATTTGTTAAATACTTATAGTCTGAAGATGCCTCAAGAGAAGCAACAGAAGGCTCATATGCAACACCGTCAGCAGGAAGTGCCACGTTTGACAATGCACCGATTAAATCTGAGAAGTCGTGCTCTGAAATGATACGACCGTACTGCTTAAAATTCTCTGCATTAGCTTCAATAATCTGAATCTTACTCATACTTTCACCTCATTATCTGTTAAAGAATCCTTTTAATGCCGGATATAACTGCTTGAATTCCTGATATCTTTCCTCATAACGAGCTACTTCATCAGGATCAGGCAAAGTCTCATTTACCGGTTTAACAATAGCCTTACAAGCTTCACCTACGCTGCTGTATACACCGGCTGCAACAGAAGCGAGAATTGCACCGCCGAGTGCCGGGCCTTCTTCGTTATCAGTCTGAAGAAGCTTAATGTTAAGAACATCAGCAACAATCTTTCTCCACAACGGACTCTTAGCACCGCCGCCGCAAATTGTTGACTTCTCAATTTTCACACCAAGCTTATATGCAGCTTCGAAAGAATCACGAAGAGCAAAAGCAACACCTTCAAATACTGACTGTGTAAAATCAGAACGTGTATTATCCATGCTCATGCCGATAAAGCATCCGCGTGCATTAACATCATTAATAGGTGAACGCTCACCCATAAGATACGGAAGGAAGAAAATCTTGTTTGTTCCAAGTTCCTTGATATCCTTCTGCTCGCCTGCAAAATCTGATGACTTAAGAATCTCTTCCATCCACCACTTATTACAGCTTGCAGCACTCAACATACAACCCATAAGATGATATCCGCCGTCAGCATGACAGAATGAATGCAATGCATTATTGCTGTCAACACCGTAAGAATCCATAGACATGAATACCGTACCGCTTGTACCGAGGGAAATATTACATCCACCGCCACCGTAAACGCCCATACCTATAGCAGCTGCAGCATTATCACCGGCACCTGCAGCAATAACTACATCAGTCGGAATACCCAACTCTGAAGCAAGCTCAGGAAGAATATTACCAATCTTGTCGTAACTTTCAAATACCTTAGGGAGCCACTCCGGCTTAATTGAACAAATGTCACACATTTCCTTAGACCAACATCTGTTCTTAACATCAAAATAAAGCGTACCTGAAGCATCCGAAACATCTGTAGCGAATACACCTGAAAGCTTATATGCAAGATAATCCTTTGGGAGCATAATCTTTGCAATCTTTGCAAAATTCTCAGGCTCATTCTTCTTAACCCATAAAACCTTAGGAGCAGTAAAACCGGCAAAAGCAATATTACCGCAATACTCGGTAAGCTTATCCTTACCTATTACGTTATTGAGATAATTGGTCTCTTCTACGGATCTACCGTCATTCCAAAGAATAGCAGGTCTGATAACATTATCATCAGAATCCAACATTACCAATCCATGCATCTGACCGCCAAAGCTTATTCCTTTAACGGCACTTGCATCAAAACCTTTAAGCAAATCCTTAATTCCGAGAATTGACTGCTCAAACCAGTCAGAAGGATTCTGCTCGCTCCAACCTGTATGTGGGAAGCAGACATCATAACTCTTGGATAATACATTAACATTATTACCCTTCTCATCCATAAGCAAGAGTTTAACGGCTGAAGTACCTAAATCTACACCTATAAAATACATTTTTTTCCTCCATGCATAATATTACATAGTAATAGATAAATATTATTAATAATATGTTTTTTAGTCAATTTCTAAAAAGCAAAATAATCAGTGAAAATTTATACAATTTGCATAAATTCAACATTTGTTGCTACTGCGTGTTTAACAACAAATATACAAATAATCATTGTAATTACCCTAGAAAAACAGAAATAGGGTTTTATGATGCAAAAGAACTATATTTAACAAATATTGCTAAAAAAAATCCCCATTGCAATAAAGCAATGGGGAAAAACATAGAATCAATCTATTCTGCTTACTTCCTTAAATCCATTGGTCTTTGAAAATGACATGTTACACTCCAAAGCACCGAGAGCATCTGACGGATCAATCTTATCCATATTTATCTCTTCGAGTCTTTTTCTGTCAATAGCAACGGAAAGGATTGTAACATCCTCTTCATTTCCTGTAGCAGGATTTAATACCGAATCTACTGCGTGAATAATAACACGTTCTATAGGAAGAAGAGCAAACAAATCTCTGGCTACACGTATTGCAGTACTGCAAACATAATCCTGAACCAATTCGTTATACTGAGACTTTGGCATAGACTTCTCAGAAAGTTTACCTGAAGCAAGAATTGAATAAACATTCGTCGGAACTACCTCGTCAGATTTAACATTGAACTCAACAGTCATTTCACTGGAATCCTCTGTACCTACTTCAAAGTTGCTTCCATATTCAAGTAAATCATCAAAAGGCTTCATCTGCTCAACTACTTCAAGATAAGTATCAATGTCACCTTCAAGAACTTTGGCAGCCATCTCATGAAGATTCTTCCAGTTCTCATAATCCTCAGAACCCTTCTTATAGCCTGCAGGAACATCATCACTGTTGATTTTCTCCCACTCGATTATATCGTCACAGCTTCTGTGAATTGTCTTAATAGCCTCTACATATGCCTCATATTCAGCTACTGTATTCTGATCATCGGAATTTTTTGCTTTCTTAGAATCCGAAGCGGTCTTGATTGCTTTACTCTTACCCGTAACCTCTTCCTCATCTTTCTTTTTTCCGAACTTACTCTTAATAAAATTACCAATCTTTTTGACATTTGTCTGCTTGGTATAATAAACACCTGTTCCCGGTATTCCGACAGATGTTGTAGAACGACCGGTGGCACTTATTGTCTGCCTCATACCCTTACGACCGAAACTAAAACTCGGACCCGATTTGCTGAGGTTAATTTTCATTCCGTGTCCCAATGAAATACTCTTACGAAAATTTAATCCCATCTATAATTCCTCCTACATATAAAAAATTTAATTATACTCTGCTTTTACTTCTTCGAGATTCTCAACTGCCTCATTTGCAGCTTCTTTCTCTTCGTTCTCTGTCACAGGCTCTCCTCCGTTATCAGCATCTGCAGATATACTGTTATCTGTATTTTCAACATCATCAGCATCACCGCTCGTAATACCGTAAGCCTTACGTTCCTCTTCTATAATATCATTAATCAAAGATTTATTAACTGTATCTATCTCAGATTCATCAGCAAATTTCTCGAAAATCTCACTTTTCTCAGCCAAAAGCTTGGTAATCTTCTCATCAACAGTCTTTGACGCCAAAATTCTGTAAACCAAAACCGAATTAGACTGACCCATCCTGTAGCATCTTGATATTGCCTGATTTTCTATAGAAGGTTTCCATTGAGGTTCGCACAAAATAACCACACTTGCACACTGAATATTAAGTCCTGTACCTCCGGCAGTAATCTGGCTGACAAGAACACTTCCATACGGAGCCTTACCGAAATCATCAATCATTCCCTGGCGTTTATCGGAAGAAATTGCACCGGTTATTGTAGCAAAACAGCGCTCACCCAAAGCTTCACCCACTCTTTTGATTGTATCGAGGAAAAATGAAAAAATAACTACTCTTCTTCCGTTTTCCTTTGCATCATCACATATTTCAACTATTCTGTTAATCTTTGAAGAGTCGGCCGCATTCTCAACATTGTAAGATACACGTCTCATATCGGACATATTTCCGGCTATCAAAGAATTCTTATATGTCTTTGTCTCATTATCTGAAAGCTTTACCCACTCCTCAGATTCAACCTTTTCAGGAAGTTCTGTCAAAACATCTTCTCTTACTCTTCTGAGATATACAGGAGCAATCTTCTCCTTGAATTCATCAGCACGACTCAGTTCCTTCATTCCTTCCAATTCCTTTGCAAGTTGAGGACGAAGAAGACTCAAAAGGAAAATCATCTCGTCAACCTTGTTCTCCAATGGAGTTCCTGTCATAAACAGGCAATTATCTGTAGCTTCCGAGACCTTTTTAAGAGCAATTGAACGTTTAGCTTCAGGATTCTTTACATAATGAGCTTCATCGACTACAAGCATATCAATAAGCTTACTGCTTCCGTCACCCGTAACATTTTTAAGTAAATCCAAATCCAATCGTGTAAGTGTCTCATATGTTGTAACAGCTATTCCACCGTCTTCAAGCCAACGATTATATTCATCTTCACGGTCATTACCGTAAATCTCCATTGTTTCCATCTTACTGTGAGTAGATATCTCTCTGCCCCAATTAACAAGAACACTCACCGGGCACACTACCAAAAATCTGTATAATCCCTTGGTCTTAAAATGAGCCATAGCCGCAATAGCCTGCATGGTTTTTCCGAGTCCCATCTCATCACCAAGTAAAACCCGTTGCTGATTAATGATATATCTTGTACCAAAGTCCTGATAAGATCTCAAAGTAGCATTCATAAGAGACAAATCCGGCTCCAAAGCTTCTATCTGAGAAATTAATTCTTTAGGAAGTTTAAAAATCTCCGACTCATCCTTCAGTGAACCCTTTCCGCAAATCCTTTCGAGAATTGCATAAAAAGGTGCCGTATTTGCCTTAAAGTCTTCTATTATACTTTCGGCAGCAACGTGTTCAATCTTCTCTTCCCAGATTTTATTTGTCTCTCCGGCAGTATCAAGATAGCCTGAACTAGATACTTCCTCGATTTTTCTATACGCTTCAAGTCTCTCTTCTTTATAAGTACTCTTCGAAAAAATCCATTTCAAACCATACAAACTCTCAGCTTTTGACAGATTATCGGAAACCGTTGAATGATATTTCCCGTAAGAATTTCTGATGCTGTTTCCGATCCCGTTCAAATTAGCAATTCTGATTTTTCCAAGAATATATATAAGTTTCTCAGATGCCGAATCTCCGACAGAAAGAGTAATAGCTTCAGATGACTTTGCTTTAATCTCATTACACTTCTCTTTGATTTTAGAAGCCTGAGCATCACCTATTCCTTCGATAGACGACAATTCTGCAATACTCTTATCCATAACATCGGCCAATGTATTAATGCCCGCTTCTTTCAAGGTTGCAACCTTAATACCCGCGTTACTGCTGTTTATGTCTTCAACAGATAATTGTGCAAAACGCTCTTTACGTTGAACCTCAAGAATCTCTTTGTGCAAGGATTTTACATTTTTATCTAAATCATTGAGCTTATTATTCAACTCGCCGAGCATCTTATCCGCAGTTCTTACAGCAGTAACAACCTTGTTCATCTCGGCTTTATCAGGTCTTTCATATTTCCCCATAAGCACCTCATACCAACAAAAACTTATATAAATATTTAATCAGTTTTTTGTGTTTAATTCCATAACAAAATAAATAATTTACAAAAAAAACTGCTCCGTTTCCGAAGCAGTTTTCAAAAGATTTTCAATTAATTGATTAAGCCTGTGGCTTACCGCAATTACTGCAGAACTTACCTGTATTTGTTGTACCGCATGAGCATGTCCAACCTGCTGCCGGCTGTGGCTTACCACAATTGCTGCAGAACTTACCTGTATTCGTTGCACCGCACTCACATGTCCAACCTGCTGCAGGAGCCGGCTGAGCACTTCCGCAATTACTGCAGAACTTACCTGTATTCGTTGCACCGCAAGAACAAGTCCATCCGCCTGCTGCCTGTGGAGCAACCTGTGGAGCTGCCTGTGGAGCTGCCTGCTGCTGTCCGAGGAACTGGAATGCAGAATTGGTTCCGCCCATTCCGCCCATTCCGCCTAACATGCCCATACCCATCAAGCCGTTAACAGCACCGTTTGCATTTCCGGCAGCTGTATTCATAGCCTGTGTCTGACCGAGTATAGCAGTAGCAGCCAAAGCATTAGGATCCTGACCAAACATCTTTGCCTGATCAACCTGCTCAATTCTCTCACGTGACTTATCATCAGGTGTAATACCACCGATAGCAACTGACTCTACAACAACACCTCTGCCCTGGAGCCAATCCTCATCCAAAGCTTCCTGCATATATGAACGAAGTCTTCCCTGCTCTGATGGGAGATTAGCGAACATAATCTTGTCCTGACCGCCGCACTTATTAAGTACCTCAGAGAATCTGTCAAGGAACTCTGTTCTAGGCTGCTTAGGATCTGCAGGAGTACCCATAAACTCAGCTACTGTATATTCACCTGAAATATTAGAAAGCTGTGTCTTAAAGAAAGTAACAGGATCAACAATCTTAAATGAGAACTTACCGTTCAATCTGATATAAATATTACGATACTCCGGATCGTTATAAGGAAGCGGTGTAGGTGTACCGAAATTCTGATCCTTAATCTCAAGCATATTGATAAAATAAATTCTCTGCTGCTGAGCAATCTCAGAACCCATCTTCATACGCTGCCAAGCCTCAGAGAGTGAAGCCTTCAATTTCTCACCGAGCTTACCATCTGCAAATACTGAAGGAGCAGTAGATGAATCCCATGTGTACATACCTGATTTAGTAGTAACATCCACAACCTCACCGTTATTTACAAGAACACAACCCATACCTTCCGGAACGGCAATCTTAGAACCGTTAGTTATAACATCTACATTTCCCTTATTTTTACCATTCTTCATTGTAGCTGCTCCGCGGCGAGCAATAACACCCTGTCCGAGAGAATCACATGTAAAGAACTCTAAATATTGATCTCTTACTGTAGAAGAAATGGAAGAACCAGCAACACCGATAACATTTGCTGCCAAAGAAATTAAACCCATAACTCTATCCTCCTCAATGTTTTAATCATTTACGTAACTCACGCATGAATAAATTCTAACATTAATTAATAATGTCAACAAGTCGAATAGATTAACTTTTTTTGAATTTATAACTCAATAATCATACTTTATTGACTGATTAAGACGTATTATTTCGCCACTGAGTTTATCAAGTATGTTCTCAGATCTCATTTTATCGTAAATATTCGGCATCAAAGTCGTTGCCAATAAAGGACTTCCGGTAATTTTTCCTGCCTCCCTAATCATCCTGTCTCCCTCGATTATATCCTCGGCCGATGTCTCATCAAGAAGATTGGTATTATTTATGTATCCGGTAATTTTAAGTTTTGCGGAGGACTCAAGAAGAGCTGTCATTTCCGCAATCTGTTCCGGTGAAGATGTAAAAGGTCTCAGTGTATTTACAACCATATAAAGATTATAGCTGAATCCGTTGAGTCGACTTGTAAGAGTTCCGATAACGTTTGCACCAAGGTCTTCACCGCCTATATCATAAACTCCGATATATTCATCATCATCGAAAATGGCATACATCTCGCCTGACAATGCCGGAACATCGACATTTGAATTAGCAAACGAAGGACATATAACTCTGATATCCAAATCTTTCATTTTTACTGCTGCATCAGCCGATCTGTAAAACGGATTAACTATATCCAAATCTGCAAGAAGAACCTTTCGGTCAGGATTATCCTCTTTCATTATACGTGCTGCATTAACAGATATCTCAGACTTTCCGCTGCCGTATGCGCCAATAAAAATATTAAGTTTCTTCTCACTAAAAATACTCATATTCAATCTCCGTTTACTAAATTATTTATTGACTTATTATAGAATAAATCATTAAAATCTATATGTTGCATTATATAACAAAGATTATAGTACAAACTAATGAAAGTTTAGGTATATTAAGATGAAATATTTAATTATCCTCGGTGACGGAATGGCTGACCGCAAGATTCCTTCACTTCAGAATAAAACTCCGCTTGAATTTGCCAACAAGCCTCAAATAGACGACTTGGCACAGCAATCACTTCTTGGAATGGTAAAGACCATCCCTGACGGAATGGAACCTGGCTCAGGTCCTGCAAACATGTCAGTTATGGGATATGAACCACAAAAATACTATACGGGACGTTCTCCGCTGGAAGCAGTAAGTCTCGGCATAGACATGTCTCCTGATGATACTGCATATAGAACAAATCTTGTTACACTTAATATTCCGGAGGGCGGCACATATGAGGATGCTGTTCTTGTCGATTACTCTTCGGGTGAAATAAGCACTGCTGAATCTTCAGTGCTTATTAAAGCGGTCGAAGATGAATTGGGAAAAGAAGGCATGCACTTCTTCCCGGGAAGAAGTTACAGACATTGTCTTATTTGGGACAAAGGCCCTTTATCAATAACCTTTACACCTCCTCATGACATCACCGGACGACCGATTGCAGATTTCCTGCCTAAAGGTGACAGAGCCGATATAATTTTATCCATGATGAAGAAATCCTATGAGATTCTTGATAATCATCCGATAAATACAGAACGCGCAAAACGCGGACTTAATAAGGCAAATTCAATATGGCTTTGGGGTCAGGGAACTAAACCTGCAACACCGGATTTTACTGAAGAATACGGTCTTCACGGAACAATGATTTCTGCTGTTGATTTATTATTCGGTCTTGCCCGTTGTTCAGGATTGGACACAATCGAGGTTGACGGTGCTACAGGAACCAAAGATACCAATTTTTACGGTAAAGCATCTGCTGCTATAAATGCTTTCAAAAACGGCAGCGATTATGTTTACATTCATTTGGAAGCCCCTGACGAATGCGGTCATCAGGGTGATACCGAAGGCAAGGTATATTCTATTGAAATGATTAACGATAAAATCTTCACACCTGTTTACAACTATCTGTGTGAGAATTTAGAAAACAACGGTGAGGACTTCCATATTATGGTACTTCCTGATCATCCTACTCCTATTGAGATAAGAACTCATGCTCCGGAAGCAGTACCGTTTATGCTTTTCAAATCCGAAGATCCTTGTGAAATACATGATGATGCAAAATATGATGAATCTTTCTGTTCCGGTACGGGAATTTATTTTGACAATGCACCGGCATTATTCAGAGAGTTTATGAGCTAAACCTGACATTGTCTTCTCAGCCTGATTTGAGACATTCGTATTTCAAACAAAATCAATTTAATCAAAAAAGCTGTCTCTTCGTACTTTATTACCTGAGACAGCTTTTCTAATATATATGATTATTTAATTAATTCAAATCGTTCCTCGAATAATATTATATTTAGAACAAAGATTATCAAACTCCTGAGAATTTACAAAGCCACGGAAAACATAAAATGAATCCTGACCGTTTATTAACTCCTGAACCCACATATTAAATCCTTCAACATCCGGCTCTCTTCCAAAGAAAGCTCTGTATAAGTACGCAACATACTGCTCATAACTCATATTACGTCCTATAAACTCAGGACTGAACACAAATCCGTAAGCAACTTCGGAACCGGTTTTTGTTCCCTTAATAAGCTGTGTTACCCAACCTGCTTGTCCGGCAGGGTCCGGAAGACGATCAAGACAAATTGCATAAAGTCTGGATACAAAGCAATTCACTCCTCCTTGAATCTCATTCGGGATGCCTACTGCATAATAGCCTGATACTACACCGAATTTATTACAAAGATTATTAAACTCAACAGAATTGGCAAAGCCTGCAAATACACTTTCACGCGAAGCACCTTCATTTAATTGGGCAACCCAGAAATCAAATCCGTCCGCATCCGGTTCTCTTCCAAAGAACATACTGTATAGGTCTTCGACAAACTGTGAATTTGAAGTATTTCTGCCCGTGTATTCCTGACTGAAAATAAAACCATATGCAGCTTGAGCACCGCAAACACGTCCTTCGGTCAGTTCAGAACGCCAATAACTGTATCCGTCAGAATCAGAACTTCTGTTCAATGCCACGGTATAACATCTTTCTACAAAATCACCGACATCTAATTCAGCCGAAGCCGTCGGTATCGGCGTAGGAATTGCTCCCGGTGTAACCGAAGACGTAGGAGTAGGAGTAGGAGACGAATTTCCGGATGGTGTCGGATTGGAAGTCGGGTTACTTCCTTCAACAAACAAATCAACCGTACCTACAATGTACAATTCATCCATAAAATCATATCCGTAACTGATAAAATATTTACCGTTATCTTTTTCTTGAAAATTTGTCAAATGAAAATAAGCATGAATTCCGTCAGCATCATCCTCAAAGCACGAAGAACTTCCGTCAGCAACCAAAGTACAATTTCCTAAAGAGTCAATCTTGTAAAGGAAAATCTTTGTAGTGTTTACGTAATAACGCGTTAATTTAATATCAACATTACCGCCGAGCGAAGGCTGAGCCGGAGAAGCAGATATCTTACCATAATAATCTATGTTAACAGGAATCGATATAGTACCGGTCACGCCATTCGCATCCTTAACGTGCTCAGGTAAATTGTCAATCGAGACAGAGTTCACAAAAGCCCCTTGGGAAGCATCATACTTCCACTGTGAGGACAGAGGTAAAACAATGTTTCTTCCGTTCTCACAAACTGCTGTAACTTCATTCGGTAAGATTGAATTCAAAGAATTTAAATCAGCAGTATTCATATTATCTGAAATACCGAGCGATTCTACGCCTTCAAATGTTATCCTTTCAATATTGGTATCAACATAAGAAGATACATCAAAAAACTCGGTAGTATATGTCAAGGTTACCGGTGTACCGCCGTTATCACTGATGCCGGTTATTGTTATTTGATATTTATGTTCATAAAACTTTGTATCAATTGAAGGTTGCACATATGAAAACATATTGTATTCATATTTCAATTTGCCGTTGGAAGTATTGCAATCATAAGATGCACCTGTCGTAAGATCCTTTACGTTAACATTTACGGAATCAATACTGCTGTAGGTCAGCATTTTCGAATTAATTTCAAAAGACCATGAGGTTTCCTTAGGAGAAGTAATAAGTTGTGTCGGAGCATAGCCCGGTACAGGAAAACCAAAAAACGGAATATCGGAATCTGCCTTAGAATTCTTCCCCTCCAAACCGATGCAAATCTTACCTGCATATCCAAAATCAGAGGACGTAGTCATATAAGACAATAACATCGCACGATGTCCCATAGTAGTGAAAGAACCATTAGATAAATTATAACCTTCCTGAAGAAAGCCCGTAATAGCTCCTTGCGGAGTAAAACCCATTGCTATAATATTGTGATTAGCCGTACTTCCCAAATTAAAAAAATCGTCCGGCATATCACTGGGCATCGAACTTCTGTCTACTGTGTGACCAAACTGAAAATTACGGACAACGGCTGCTGCCTGAAGTGCATCGCTGTGAGAAGACACCGGTAATTCAGCAACACCGGTAAGCCATCGATAATAGTTTAGTAATTCAGTCATCGATTTATGAGTAGCATCACTTAATCTTCCGCCGCTGTAAGGAGCAACAAAAGAAGGTTCTGACGAATAGTAGTCTTGAGAAGCAAGACTCAAAGCGCTGTAATATCGAGACGCTATCGCCTCCTTTGTTTTAGAAGAGAACACCGAATAGTCATTAAGACAATACGTACCTGACGCTTCTGTATCAACTGATGAACTCATAAAAACACCGAATATTATCGATATGCTCAAAAACAAAGAAATTACTTTATTTTTCATAAATGCCTCCCAAAAAATCGCTTGTAATATTATATCACTTTTTGTACACAACTTACAATTACGCAACCATTTATCATATTTTTTTGTGTATTTTGACATAAAGCAATCATCATTTACTGCAAAAAAACAGGACCCGTCGCAACGGATCCTGTAGGAATGTCAAATATTACTTTATTTACTTCCGGTAATACTTCCGTCGATATGCCAGAGTTCCGAAGTATCTGTCACGTCATCAAGCTTTATGTTCCAGCTTCCGTCACCTTCGGCAAACCACTCACCGTCTTCATACTCAAGCCAACCGTATTCGGAAGAAATACCTTCGTACCAATATTGCCACAAATTCGGTTCTACAGCAGTATTATACCAAATATAGCAATCATCATCTTCTCTGTAATACGCACATTTCTCTTCATCCCAGTCCATTCTGACACCATCTTCGGAAGTAATATAATATCCGAATTTCTCGATATCAGGATCTTCAGAATATGAATCGCCCGCCTGTTCTCCCTCAAAATGCCATAAGGAAGAAGTATCATACTCGTCAGGAAGTTCTATCCATGTATTATAGCTTTTCTCGATATACCATTTATCTTCGTCAAGCTCATATTCCATCCAACCATAGTCACCGTAATCTGAAGAAATGCCTTCATACCAGTACTGCCATACATATGGGTCTACATCAGTATTATAGTAGAAATAGCAATCTGTTTCTTTATCATAATAGCTCTCGTATTCGTCCATCCAATGAACAGTTCTTCCGAGTACTTCTACATAAAAATCTCTTCCGTATAAAGCTATATTACTGTTTTCTTCAACCTTTTCACTTTCATACTTCCTACTGAATTCTTCCAGTTTGCTTTTACTTTCGCACATTGCCACAGGAACAATCAAAATCTGCAGAAGAATATAGCCTATAATAACTTTTACCAATACCCCGCTGCAACCGCTGCCTCCAATGCCGCCGTTTACGCCTGAACTCTTTTGAATATAATCAACTGCTGAATTCTGCGTAATCTCCTGCAAAGTAGCACCGCAATTAGGGCAACTCGGTAAAGCACCTTCTTTCCATTTCAGCTTTATGCTGCTGCCGCAATATAGACACTCGCATTGAGTAGTATATTCATCATTTTCCTTCAAAAGCAGATTGCTGTAATACTGTCCCTGCTCATCGTAATAACCTTTACGATAATAAGTATCGCTGGCCTCATCCACCCAATTTATCGGATAAAAAACATAATCATGAGTTTTGCAGTAATACGTTTTTGTAGCACCTAAACCGGATTTATATCCTTTAGGCTGGTTTACTCTTGTTCTTCTCGGATTGTAATTAGAATAACTGCTGCCGGAACTGTGACTTGAATAACTTGAATGACTCGAATGACTCGAGTGTGAATGACTCGAGTGTGAATGATGTGAGCTTGAACTGTGATGTGATGGCGGCATATTCTTTTCCTCCTTTATTTATTCATTGCTACATATACTTATACAATATTTTCAAAAAAGAATATACCGTTTTTGCTTTCCATATCTGCTTACATATCCGCTGTAAATTCCGATATAGCAATATTTAATTGCACAATTAATACGACATTAATTACTCTTTCCCAACAATCCGTTGCGTTCGTGGACTGTAAGATAACGATACTCTCCCGGCTTCATATCTCCGAGTTCTATATTAAGGAATCTGACACGTTTAAGCTTTACTACCTTATATCCGAGATATTCGCACATACGTCTTATCTGTCTGTTCAGCCCCTGATGTAAAACAATTCTGAAAGAACGGCTGCCGATTATCTCAACCTCGCATGGTAAAGTAACCTGTCCCAATATAGGTAAACCGTTTTCCATTTTAGTTTTAAAATCAGAAGCCAATCGCTTATCTACGGTAACTACATATTCCTTCTCATGATTATTCTCAGCTCTGAGCAGTTTGTTTACTATATCACCGTTGTCGGTAAGTAATATCAAACCTGATGAATTTTTATCAAGTCTGCCTATTGTAAAAACTCTGTCATCAAGATTAAGGTAATCGATTATATTATCCGGATCTCGTCTGTCTGAAGTACATGTAATGCCCAGCGGCTTATTAAGCGCAATATATATATGCTCATCCTCTTCATGCGGAATTACAACTTCACCCTTAACCTTAACTACCTGACCTTCGTTAACACGCGAACCGGTAACAGCCGCAACATCATCTATTGTTACAACACCGGCTTCAACCAGCGCATCTGCTTCTCTTCTTGAACAATAACCTGAAGAGGATATATATTTATTTATGCGAATGCCTAAAGAATCATCATTCATAATAAAGTCTCCCGACTTGAAAATAATTTAGAACCATCCGGTTCCGCCGACAACCTTTTTAAGAGTAAACGTAAAGGTAGTACCCTTTCCGTATTCACTGTCTACTTTTATCGTCTCACCCATGTAAGTAAGAAGCTCCTTTGCAATTGCAAGACCGAGACCCGTACCTTTTTTACCTCTCGCTCTGTCAGCCTTAAAGAATCTGTCAAAGATGTGATCAATATCATATTCGTGGATTCCCTGTCCGGTATCCTTAACAGAAACATAAACCTTCTCGTCTATCTCACTGTATTCTGTTTCAATCGTAATAGAACCGCCCTCAGGAGTATATTTTTTTGCATTATCCAACAAAATTACAAGAATTTGTTCAACTCGATCAGGATTACCTACAACCGTCGGAAGATGTCCTGTAACAAACTTCACCTGAAATGTAATACCTGCGTTCACCATAACAGAATTATACTTTGTTTCAATTTCGGATAATAATTCATTCAAATCAAACGGAAACGTCTTAAATGCAAGTGTACCTGACTGAAGCTTGGACAACTCAAGCATATCATTAATTAATCGGGATAATCTCATAGTTTCATGAAGAATGATTCCGTAATAACGCTGTTTGTCTTCTTCTGTTTTTACCATACCATCGATAAGCGGTTCTATGAGTCCTCTGAGTGTCTGAAGCGGAGTTCTTAACTCATGTGAAATATTAGCTACATATTCCCGTTGTGTACGTTCAAGTTTAAGTTCTTCATATATATCACGGAAGAAGCCTGTTGCACCGACTATTTCATTATTTACACCAAACTTAGGTACAATATTAACCTGATAAGCGTAAGTGGTTCCCTCCAATTGTCTTTCGACATTCTCACCTGACTCAATACACTTAGCATAATCCTCCCATATCTCATTGAACGGAATAAGCTGCAGCTTCTCGGTAAACATGTTTTTCTTAGAAACCTTGTCGAAAATAGAACTCATAGTATTATTAACCACTATCGGCGTCAATTTCTCATCTACAACAACGATTCCTTCCGAAATAACATCGAATATATCCTGCAAACGATTACGTTCAACCGTAAGAGCATCAATCGAATCGGATATTTTGTCTGCCATACTGTTAAATGATGTGGCAATCTCTCCGACTTCTCCTTTTATTCCCTCATCAGCTCTGACTGAAAAATCGCCTCTTCCGTATGCCTGAGCCGTATAATTGATTTTCTGAATCGGCATAATGATTCTTCTTATTACAAGATAAATAGGAATAAGCATAAAGAAACCAGCACATAAAGTTGATAACAGAAGAATATTAACAAATTTATCAATAGTCTCACCGTCATCCGTAACTGCTGATACCGATACAAGATAATAGTTATCATCACCGACAACTACATTACTCTGATATATAAATATACTGTCAAAAAATCTGCCGTAATCCTCTGTCTTTCCGGATATATCTTCTTCTGAAATAGAAGCAAGCATATTATTTTCAATATAAGACACAGCTCTATTGAAAGCCTCCACATCAGTATTCCCTGTATCTATATTGTCAATATGCGGCGTATAAATAGGAGTACCTAAAGAATTAAAGAAAAAGAAACTACGGCCCATTATTCTCGTATCAGAGAAAAAATAGTCCGTAAAATTCTCATTATCTATTAAATCGGCATTCTCAGAAATAAAGTCGGCAAAAACATCAGTTTGAATGCGAGCCTCATCCTTCTGAGCATTTAAACTGGCCGTCTTGCTTGCCATAGAAAAAGCAATAGTTGACAAAACCGTTGTAAACAACAAAGCACCAATAACCAATGCTATTGTTCTACGCATCAAGACTGAACGAAACATTTACTTTGAAACCTCGAATCTGTAACCGACACTGTAAACCGTCTGTATAGACCAGCTGGCACCTTCAACATTTACCTTCTGTCTGATGCGCTTAATATGTGTATCTACAGTTCTCGGATCACCATCATAATGATCTGACCAAATAAGTGACAAAATCTGCTCACGTCCCAAAACCTGTCCCGGATGTGATGCAAGAAGATACAAAATCTCAACTTCCTTCGGAGTGAACGAAATATTTACACCATCAATTTTAACGGTATAGTTATCCATATTAATCTCAAGTCCGTCAAAGCGAAGAACTGTATTTGCCTCGGTGCTCTCACTGCTTCTTCTGAGAACAGCTTTAATTCTTGCGATTACCTCACGAGGAGAAAATGGCTTAACAATATAATCATCAGCACCTAATTCAAGACCAACTACACGATCTATCTCTTCACCCTTTGCAGTAAGAATAATAATAGGTGTAGACAAAGTTTTTCTGATTTCTCGACAAACCTCAAGTCCGGTTAATTCCGGCATCATAACATCAAGAAGAATTAAATCCGGTTTGCACTGAGCTACTTTCTCAAGAGCCTCGCGTCCGTCATATGCATCAGTATATGTAAATCTCTCATTATCAAAATATAAACCTAAAGATTCGTGTACTACCGGATCATCATCACAAAGTAAAATATGTGGAGTAAGTGGCATAACAACCTCCAAATTATTAATCATACAATTTATTATATCGTATTTTGTCAGAATTCAATCAAAAAGTTTTTTCTATTTTGTTAACAAATAGACATTATTAAAATTACCGAATATGTTTTGTTTTCATAATTTCGGTAAGAAAAACAAACAACACAAATTCGGCAAAATGTTGCCGCCAGACACTTCAGTTTTCTGATATAATGTTGACGTGTGATAATTTATAGGAATTCCCTTCTTAATACAGTAAATGCCGTATGGTTTTTGTTTGTCATTTTTCTCTTTGATTACAGAAAACATATCAAAAAGCAGGATTTACTATGAAGAAGAAAATCACATATTTTATTGCGGCAGCAGTTATATCCGTTGCCGGCTTTTTCTACAAATTGTATCTCGGCGGCGACTTAAACGGTATTA
>JAKSRF010000022.1 GCA_024403755.1 Clostridia bacterium | reverse complement strand
TCGCAAAAATGAAAAAATGCACAAAAACGCATGTACTGATTTTCAAATGGAAAATTATAGTATTGTTTTTCTTAACTTAAAAACCGATTCTATATTATCCGAAACAAACTATAGATTCTTCCTTATCTCATTCTCATAGACATTAAAAGTATCATCATCAAACAGAACCCACTCAATCAATTCAAAACTGTTACACTCATCCTTTGTAAATTTATATACTTCTCTTACGGCTATCTCTGCAGCTATCTTAACCGGAAAACGATACACCCCGGTAGAAACAGAGGGAAATGCTATTTTTCTTATTCCGTTATCACGCGCCAGAAACAAAGAATTCCTGTAGCACGAAGCCAAAAGAATGTCTTCATTCCTTGTACCTCCGTACCAAATCGGTCCTACAGTGTGAATAATATAATCACAATTTAAATTGTAGGCAGCTGTTATCTTAGCCTGCCCGGTTTTACACCCGTGTAATTTCATGCATTCAATCAAAAGAAAAGGACCGGCAGCTCTGTGAATAGCTCCGTCTACACCTCCGCCGCCCAGCAAAGAGGAATTGGCTGCATTGACTATTCCGTCAACACCGCTGATTTTGGTTATATCACCTCTGATTGCTCTGATTTGCGTCATATACCACCTCAAAAAACAATCGTTACCACCCAACACAGCAGTAACGATTGTAAGCGAATTCATTAACTTATTAGCTTATGCACCGGCTTGAGTATCAGCTACAGTTTCGGCTGTAGTCTCAGTACTTCCGTCGCCTATCCCTATCTCACCGAGAACCTCATCTGTCGGTGCAGGTGATTCAGTTCCGCTGAAGCTATAGGTATTAGGGATACTTCCATCAAGAACACCCATAGGCGGCAACATGAGAATATCCCCGGACTTTGGTGAATAATCCCCAGGGAGACCGTTATAAGATATAATTATTGCTATTCTTGAATCATTTGTATCCTCAATCGTAATACCATAAACATTAAAGAGCAAATCTCTCCAAGTTCTGAATCCGATATAATCAGAGAATACAAAACGTCCGATAGGTGCTGACGGATCGGCTTGCGTAGTCTCTACAGGCTCAGTAGTAGGATTTGCTACTATCTCATATGTCTGTTTGGTTTCTTCAGTCTCTTTAGCCTTCTTTTCCTTGTTATCATTACACTTACTTATACCCAAAGCAATAATCAATATAATTATAACAAGAATTGCAGCAACAATACCGATAAAAATCCATCCTGCCTTTGTCAAACCAAAATATGTAGGTTCCTTTCGCTTTACAACCGGTCTTCCGGATGCACTGTGCTGAACAGGTTTCTTGCCCTGCGACTGGCCGTTTGCACTGTTGGTACTCTTACGCTGAACCGGCCTTGCAACCTGTTTAACATCCGGTTCAGACATATCGTCACCATCAAGCGACGTATCAAATCCACCCATACCGAGAATTCTGGCAATCTCATCATCATTCATTCCGCTCGATGGAGCACTGCTGTATTGATTCTGATAATCACCGTTACTGCCTACATTACTATATCCGTCATTAAACTCAGAATACATCTGATTTGAATCAATCGGATTAGAATTATTGTACTGTTGATAATCATCATAAGAAGATTGAACCGGATTAATACTTTCATATGAACCGTTTTCATATGAATCATTACCCATAGAACCGAATTCATTGTCAGTACTCATGTTCTCACCTCCGAATTCATCATTCTGACTTCCGCTGAAATTGTTAAACGGACTGCCGTACTCCTCTTGCTGCGAACCGATTATGCCGTTAATGAAAGAATCACTGTAATCATTGTTATTAATAGGTTCCGCTCCGTAAGGTTGATTGAAATTCACATTGCTGTTATCAACAACCTGCTCCTCGTTAGGTGAATAACTTCCGACAGCATAGTTCTGATTATCAACATTACCGACCGGTATATCTGTATTCGGAACAAATGCCGGTGAATCAAATGTATCACCTGAATAATTCGGAATCGGAGGTATTTCCTCCTCAACAGCTTTTGCCTTTACCTCTTCAACAACTGATTCTACCGGATTTTCGAAAGGAAGAATAACATTTGCTTCGACCACATTGTCCTTCTTCTCGCCCTTTGTCTCAGGAAAATCTATATTCTGTTCCGGCTCTTCTTCATAAACAGTGTCATCAGCAAAAGTAAATTCAGGGGCATCAAGAACCTCTTCACTCTTCTTTGACACCTCGAGGAAACCGTGTGTATCTTCCGGTTCTTCAACATCTGCCGGCTCTTCTGCGTCTGTTCTTGCAGAATCATTAATCTTATCGACAGTATTCTCGTTTGTACTTTGAACAGTCTCGTCTTTAATTATTTCTTCTTTTTTCTCAACACCATCAGTTTTTACATCACTGTCATCTGCCTTTTGTGCTGAAACGACTTCTTCCGTCTTATTCTTCTGTGCACTCTGCAAAATGTCTACTGAATCATCTCCGAAAACAAACGGAACATCATCCTGTTTCTTTACAGAATCACCTACACCGTATGGATTAAAATCAGCATTAGCAGCGTTTGTTGCATCAGCTATTCCGGAACCTACAACGCTGCCTGCAGTAAACAGAATATCATTTCCCTGTTCTACTGCACTTCCGCCGATAACAGCGGCAGCAACCGGTGAAGCGGAAACTACAGGTGTTTCAGCTTCTGCTTCAGCATTAGTATCATTATCTTCTTTCTTATCTTCATCATCTTTGTTAACAATAGAAACTACTGAAGAAGAAATATTCTGTTCCTTCAACGTAGCAGCTAAAATACCTGAAGCGTCCAAAGAAATTGAAGAATTGTCAGCATTTTTCTTCTCCGCTATAAATTTATCGAGAGAATCAATTGATTTAGTTTCAGAATCATCATCCTCTTTTACAAACTCAGTAGAAGAAACAACCTTCATATCCTTATCATCAGAATCCATGTCAAACGGGTTTATTCCGGCAGTGGTATCGATTACCGAGTCCTTAACAGGAACAGCATTCTCTACCTCCGTAACCGTACTGATTTCATTCTCGACAATACTCGGTTTTGCATCAGTAAAAAGTCGTTTCATCATCTCTTCTGCTGAAATCTCAACAGCAGGCTCAACTTTTTGTTCCGTACCGAAGAATTTAATATCAGCATCAGCATTCGGCTCCTCTGAACCGCCGGATTTATCGTCACCAAATAAAATCTTAGTATTATCAACTACAGCAGCAACATTCTTCGCAGCCACAGAAGCTTTCTTCTCAGCCTCAGCCTGTTCTTCTGCTTTCTTTGTCAATTCAGCAGCAGTATATCCGGCTGCAAAACCTGCATTAGCAGAAGCCTTCGTAGCCTGTCCCAAAGTACCGGATTCAAAATCAGACTTTACATACATGCCTTCTGTATTCTCATCATTATTCTTTCTTCGCTTAAACAACGATTTCTTAGCATCCTCCTTAACATCAAGGACAAATGAAATCGTAAGCTGCATAGGTATATTAGGCTTACGTGCAGCTGCCTGTGTAATAATCGTACCTGCAGCATCACACTGATCGTTGGCGTCATCAAGAATTCTTAAAAGTTCACGCTGTCCCAAGGCACTGTAAAGTTCCTTGTTACAGAGAATAATGCAATCATCTACATTCAATCTGAAGAAATTAGACCAAAGCACATGAGCAGACTTGGAACAAAAATAATTGCTGAAGTCTGCAACGCTGTTTCCGTGTGCATCTATCGGTTCCATCGGTATGCCGGCATCAGTTAACGGATAAAGAGCATCATCTCTGTAAAGAAAAGCAAGTCCTCCTCCTACAGTAAGAGCAAAACCTTCTCCGTCCTTAATCATGAGTCCTGAAAAGTACGAGTTTCTTGTCTCATTCTCCTGAAGCATCATACGTCCCGTAATATCTACCGCCAGCTCGCGGAATGAACGCGTCATATCATCTATCTTCTTACCCGAATACTTTACATCGGTACAAAATTTACTCAACTTAGGTTCGTATGAAGGATACGCCCCGCTTTTAAGTTCACTGTTATCGGCACTCGTAAACAATGACAGGAAAAAACCTCTGTCCTCTCTGTCAAATGAGATATCTGCCATTCGGTCTTCCCTTATACTTCGAAGTCGACCATCTAAATAAAATGCATCTGTTAAATTCTGTGAAGGATAATATTTTGCCGTAAATGTACTAGCCAATGTAACGCGTTTAGCCATATTTAGCTCCTAAAATGAATATTTAATCACAATAATTATAACACAAGGTTTTTTTTAACAATGTTATTTTACGGAATTTATTATACTTTTTTTGAAAAAATTAATTAAATCCACATTAATTTGCAAACTTAAGTACAAATAATTCCCTCTGCGAGCTTGTATACTTCTCTCGAAAAGCTTTATTAAGGAGTCTTTGCATATGCCTACACTTGAATTTCTTCTTTTAATGTTTACTTTGTTAGTAATCGGAAGCGTTATTCTGTTCATCTTGAATAAAATGTTTCATTTAATCAATAATTCCAATGATAATCAATTTAATGAACTTCAAAGAGATATTAAGGATGATATAGCTGATATGGCCGGTGCCACTAATACACTTTTAACTTCCCAACTTGACTCCTTCAGTAAATTCTATGATTCCAAAAGTCAAGCACTTAATTCTACTCTCAATGATATGGAAAAGGGCACTTTGGAATCTTTGGAAAGAATCTACAGAAATATGGATAACAGACTGAATTCGATAAACACTTCCTTTCTTACTCAATTCGGTCAAATGCGCAAAGAAAACAATGAACAAATAGATCGAATTCGTTCTTCGGTCGAAGAAAAACTGGATAAGAATCTAACCACGCAGGTAGAAAAAAGTTTTAACAGCGTCATAATTCATATGACTGAACTCCAAAAAAGTATGACTGAACTTCAGGGCTTATCCGGTAAGGTGTCAAATCTTGACAAATCCCTTAACGGCATTAAGACCAGAGGTATTATGGGTGAAATACAACTTAAGAATCTTATTGCGGATATACTTTCTCCTAATCAGTACTGCGTAGAAATACCGACTGTCCCAAATTCACAGAATCATGTTGAAATAGCAGTCAAAATACCATTAAGAGAGGGGGATGGTTTTGTCTATCTTCCTATTGATTCAAAATGTCATTTGGACCGTTATGAGCAATTACTATCAGCCTACGATACAGGAGATAAAGTACTTATAGATAACGCTTCAAAGGCTTTTGCCAATGCAATTATAGAAGACAGTAAGACTATTCATGATAAATATATTCTTACACCTCACACCACGCCTTACGGAATTCTATTCGTTCCCTTTGAAGGAATGTATTCCGAGATAGTAAAACTTAATATTCTTGATAAGATAAACAGCTTCAACATAACAGTAGCAGGACCTTACACTCTTACTGCAATTTTAGGAACCGTCCTTAATTATTGGCAAGCGCTCATCATTGAAAAGAAATCAGATGACATAAGAATTACTTTGGAAAAAGTCAAAGCCGAATTTAGTAAATTCAATAGCGCCTTTGAGGACGTTCAAAAAAGCATTAATGCTGCTTCAAACAAACTTGATGCACTGCAAACAACAAGACTCAATGCTATGCGCAGAGCACTAAGTAATGTTAATGAGTATCAGAGCATCAATGAATCCCATAATCACTGACAACGTAATATAAATGACAATCGTTCACTGCAATCACTTTCTTCATATGTTTATATAATTATTAACTAATCGATATCGGAATCCAACTGTTCCATATATTCGGAACGAATATATAAAATGTGTCCTATTTTTGAAATCTCATCTGTGCTAAACGTATATTCTACATATCCTGAATCTTTCAGAATTTCTACTACTTGCGGAAAAGGCACTCCATCATACGAAAATATTTCGACTGCATCTGGTATTCTATTTTCAACATAACCAATCTGCTCCAAAACTATATCTGATGTTGCGCTTTGTGGAGTATAGAAATATCTGAAATCAGGCACGGCTTCTGTATAATCATAAAAAGCAGGTAAACAAAGCCAATTAAAGTATAGGCACGTAGAATTCTCGAATTTTCGGTTAAACCTTTCAAGATCTAACTCATATTGACTTTTTTTAAAAGAAATTGTAGTTGCCGGGAAAACATGTTCCATAAAACTTTTGCCAAAAAGCAAAACTATAAGAAGACAAGTCATTATCTTCAATAAACCTCTCCCCATAATAGTTTTACATAAAAATTTACTCAAAAAGCATGTACCAATCAAAAAAATCGGTAAAAGCAGTATTATTGAATATAAGAAAGAAGTCTTTAATAAAACAAATGTGACAACCACAGAGTCAATTAAAAGAATAATGACATGAAGTCTGTTTTTGCTTTTTAAATAAATGTATATTCCTGTGCAAATAAACATAATAAGCGGTACAACATAATAACTTGCTTTCATATCAGTTTTAATTCCGTTACTTGCGTAATTAACATTAAACACAAAATAACACTTAAAAAAACTCACTAATGCACCCTTTTCAAACAGATATGCAATAAATGGCATTGATGTCAGAATAATTCCACCCAAAAAACAACCTGTGCTCTTAAAAAAATATTGAAATTTCTTTCGCAGAAGTAACCACAATAAATAAGTTCCGATAAAACAAAAATAGTAAATACAAAGATTTACTTTTACCATAAAAACAAATCCGCACAAAACTCCGATTTTCAGCATATCAGATAACTTGATACAATAACCATTTTCTCTGCAATATGTCCGCACATATCTACACAAAATATATGCTGAAAGCATTATGAACATCAAACACAAATGATCCGGTTTAGTAAATGTCGCAAATTCAACTAAAATTAAAATCAAAACCACGCTTAATAATGAAGTAACATCGTCACAGAAAAGGTGTACACATTGATATGCTGTACATACCGAAACAATAGCAATCAAAGTAAAAACTATAAATATTCCAAAATTTCTACCACCTGAAATTAATAAACCGATAATATAAAACAGGTACAAGGCAGGTCCCTTATGATCAAATAAATCTAAATACGGTACCTTTCCGTTTAATATTCCCTTAGACATAATAAGATAACATATTTCATCAGGTTCAGCACAAAATGAATACAATGGAGAAAACGGACAACTTACTAAACCAGCAAAAACTATGAAGACCGATAAAACCATTATAAAAAAAATGTTTTTTCTGTTATCCTTAGTTTTTAAATATTCAATGCTTTTTAATTTCATGATACTTCTCACATATATTAAATATCAAAATAGATTTCTTATCGAACTTTTTGACATATTAATTAACTTCTATGACAAACCATCTGTATGCTTTATTCAAATCAGTATTTGAAACTACTGTATTATCATAAACTATAGAAAAACGGTCAGACTCAGAAACATCTTTAACCAATTGGTTTGTAGCAGGATCTCTAGGATCAAACTCCATAATAAATGCTCCCACATCATTATATCTGTTTACAAATCTATTCATGCTATCTATATTCTCCATATACATTTCACCGCGTGTATGGTCCTCACCGGAGTATTCACTCATATACAAATCAGATCTATTATCAATATGTACAGGAATATCATAGAAAGCAAAGAATGTACCTGTATTAAATGAATTGAAAACATTACTGTATCCTTTTTCTTTAACAACATCAACAACATTCTTATCATAAGCCATTATTGCAGCACAATCATCCAAGCTGTTAGTCGGAAAAAAGGATATTTTACTGATAAACATATAAACAAGTCCAACTAACGCTAAACAAGAAATAAGCCCATATGAAAAATTAGTTATTTTTACTTCTTTCTCCCGCAATTTAAGAACATTTTTAGTCAACCACTTTATTAGTACTTCAATTTCTTCAGCACCAAACATAAAAACAAATAAAGCAAAATATGTCATGAAACGAACATACTTACAAGAAGCAATAAGAAACATACAAATGAAGCAAAGACGAATTACTGTATCCTTATCAAAATTGTGAAGTCTTTCATCCACACCAAAACCTATAAGAATTAATAAAATAAGTGTCATTCCAAAAATTGAAAAAGTTGCAGGTTGCCATCCGGAAATAATGTTCCATAAGTCAGTTGCTTTTGTTTGAATTAACCCATATGTCCATACATTGATACCGGTAGGATTAAGCAAAGATGCAACAAATCCAATAAATAATCCAATAGAATATACTTTCACAACGGAGAACTCTCGATAAATCAATTCGATAATGAGATATACCATATACATAACAAAAAATATCGGTATCATTCCACCATGAAACCAACTCATCAAAAAAGCACACACAATAAAACAACTAATCTTTCTCAGTGAACTTTTATTTTTGTCCAACATCGTAAAACTAAAAATCACCATCAATAATTGTGATACTAAATGAGGTCTCGCATTAATATCCGGAAAAGAAAAGTATATACCTATAGCCATTGACAAAAAGAAAACAAGTGTATGACATCTTGAAGACAGATTTCGATAAATAATTACCGCCATAGAATATATTAAAATCGCAGTCAACAATATAACACCGGCCAACCCCAAAATCTTGTACATTCCGCCTACAAGAATATACCACGCGGTCTCATGCGGTATCCAATTCAGTCCGACATGCCAACTGTAAATATCTTTTAAAATTAATCTGTGTTGTTCTATTGAGTCTAATCCTATTTTTATTTGAATAGCAGTGTCATATACATAGGTTCCGATTCTATCAATATTAATAAGAGGAAAATAAACCAAAGCTATAACCACATACGCACATAGCGTTTCTAAAGAAAATTTTCGTTTCTTTATTATAAGCTGTTCTGTATTTTTCATCGCATAACTCCTCTAACCTATTAAAAATCAACACCGGTAAGCCACACCATAAGAGCAATTATCCAAAAGCTCATAACAATCATTACCAATACAATCCATACCATATTAGCAACTTTACTTACTTTCTTCTTAGCTACGCGCCAATCTTCTTTGCGTCGCTGTGCTCTGGTCATTCTGGCTCTGTTATTTATATCGGCTCTGTACATATAATAACCGCATTCAGAACAAATTGTTCTTTTACTGTCATTATCAAAGCCACATTTAGGACATCTCATTTACTACCTCATTATTATATATTAAAAAAATCAGCTTTTCGAGAAGCTATATCTTCTACATTCTTGATATAAAGCAAAACATCCTTTACACATGAATGCCGTTCTACACGATACTTTCCCGGCGATATTTCTTCAAAAACACGCTTACTCATACCACCGGCACCGAACGAGAGAACATCTCTTGCATCCGTCATCATCGCAACATTATAGTAGCATTCTGTCCCCGAACGTGCAAATCCGACATTTTCCAGTCCATGACCCGTATCCTTTTGACGGTACATATAATATGGAAAGTAACCTTTCTCCTCTAATAACTCATATGCCATTGATACCGCTGAATCAAGTTTTCTGTCTTCCTGCAAACGATTTACTATATCCTGCTTACTCATGGCAGAACTTCTCTTTTTGTATAGAGTATGTATTGTTATA
This sequence comes from Clostridia bacterium, assembly GCA_024403755.1. Lineage (GTDB taxonomy): Bacteria > Bacillota > Clostridia > Saccharofermentanales > Saccharofermentanaceae > Saccharofermentans. The sequence continues at coordinate 18,146 of JAKSRF010000022.1, read as the reverse complement.
TTAGCAGGGTTAAGCTCAAACAATTTCTTTAAGGATAGAATCAATTCTTCCGGCTCCTCATATTTTAATCCGGCAATAAGATCCATATTAATAATCTCAATACCCTTATTTACCGCCATTTTGTATGCGTTAACAATATCTTCCGCCGTATGTCTTCTGTTAAGCTTAGTTAATGTTGTACTATTCATAGTTTGCGGATTTATACAAATTCTCTTAACACCCAAATCACGGATTACATCAAGTTTATAGTCTGTAATTGTATCAGGACGTCCTGCTTCAACCGTTATCTCAGTATCTGTTGAAATCGGTAAATCCTGCATTACCGTTTGCAACATATTCTCGAAAAGCTTATCATCAAATACCGTAGGTGTCCCTCCGCCTATATACAGCGAGTCAATTTCTCGGTTAATCCGTTTACCCAAATACTTTATTTCACATTTAAGAGCTCTTTCATAATCTTCCAATCTGTTAATATGATGTGCAATATCCTGTGAAATGAATGAACAATACTCACAGCGACTCGGACAAAAAGGAACACCTACATATATATTTAAGTTTTCCCTTGAATGCTTCGAAAGCATTCTGTCTTCACTCTTCTTCACTTCATAAGCAAGTTTTGCTTTGTCTTCGCGCACCAAATACAGATTCTTTACATCCTCATAGTTATCGTATTCACCCGCCACAAGTGTAGGCCGTATTCCTGTTAAGCATCCCCAAGGAAATGATTTCCCCGTATAATGTTCGAGAAGTATATAGAGTTGTCTCTTAAGCTCACGCTTTGTCTCTATGGGCTCTAAATGATTAACTGAATCCGCAGAATATTTAACAGACTCATTTATATTAATAAAAGTTTCCACCGATAAATCACTATTAACGCGTGAAAAAATACTCACATCTTCCAAACAATCGGAACATGTAATAACTCTCTGATTTCTATTCTCGCTTATCTTATTCCAAAACAATCTGATTACATCTGACAATGCATAGTAATTCTCATGTCCTTCCAAGAAAACTGAAAGCATATTCATTCTCCTATTACATATTTTCTGTAAAAATCAACATAAATATTAGGCGATACATTATATGTAGCAGTTCCTTCCTTTTGTCCGTTTGACTTCAAATACAGATTATTTATGCTTTCAGAGATATCGTCGATATCAGAAAGCAAAAAAGTATTCTCTATTTCCTCGTCTATCTGTTTCCAATATGCTTCCTGAGCTTCTATATCGCGAACAACTGCTGCATAATCAGAAGTAATCATATCAGGTTCATCTAAACCCAAACTATCTGCATATCTACAAGTTTCTGAATATAGGTTAGAAAATATTTTATAGTATCCGCAATATCTGAAATCCGCTCTTTCGGAAAATATTAATGCTAATACTCCGATTGAGTTTGCATCATATTCCCTCGCATATCCTTTTGCATGTATTATCTCATGCGCAACCGTCAAAGGAAATTCTAAGGTATTCATATTATCCGTATTTATATTAGCTTCTCCGAAAATGGAAAAGTACATACCGACTATATTGGTGTAACTCCAATAGTGACTGCACATTACCGGTTTACATTTAATAAAATTAGTACTCATTCCCATATCATAGGTGTAATTAAAGTAATCCAATAAGTCATTTAAATCACTGACTGTTGTATCAAAATCCGTAATCATGTGAGACACACCGTTATAATCTTCACCCAACTGCATTCTGGCATAAATCATTCCTTTATAAGCCCATTCAAGAGTCTCCAAAAAATCATAGTAATCCGAGTACTCGCCCTTAATATCAAGTCGGGATGCAGCGGTACTTCTGTAGTAATTAAGTTTATGCATAAGTGTTCCTGTTGCTGATGCAAACAAAGCTATAGTCAGCACTACGGTAATGAATCTTCTGAATATTAAGCGCCTTATGCCTATTCGCTTCTCCGCTTTTATTATCTGAACAATAACATAAATCACATAAATAATTGCTGATACACTTCCGCATATTACAAGTACTTCAGTAAGTGAGAATACAAATATATCAGAAAAACTGTTTCCTAACAGTGCAATCTTTGGAAATATATTCTCTGAATAAAAATTCACTACATTCTTTGGTAAAACAAAAACTCTCGGGATAATTAATATTACCAAAACTAATATCGCTTCCAGTATGTTTACAGCAATATATTTTCTTCCCCTTTTTAATATCTTCTTTCTATAATTCCAAAGTTTATCCATGCCAAACTCACTATCTAAAAACTAAATATAAAACACCTAAAAATATAGGCTGGTGAACAGCATAAATAATTAATGAATGCTTTCCCAAAAATTCAAAAGGAACAGTAAAACACCTTACTGCCTTACTATTCAACCACTTTACACCCTCGAAAAGGCTTTTCTTGTCTTTATATTCATTGCGTCCTATTATTGTTCCGATAAAGAATACTCCTGCCCAAGGAAAAAAAGGCAACCAGTCAGCCATCCCGGGCATATCTTTAACTCTTATTCCAAACGGAATAAAAAACCAGCTACTATAAGCATTATGGAAATTTGAAATACTTGATCCTGCTACACATATATAAGCCGCAACTAAAGCCAAAAACAGATTAACCCTATGGAAATACAATGAAAGCTTACGTTCCGCAAACTCTATTAATGCATATAAAAGAATACATGTTGATAAAAGATGAAGGACATTATATAAAATCAAACAATCCATATTAAATTTATATGTCGCGATATAAGTTGCTACTGTCAATAAAATTGCGAAAAATCCCAGTTTTAGTCCGCGTTTAACATTGTTACGCGAAAAAACACAACATATTCCTGAAACACCTGCGAAAATACACAGAAAAATACTTTGAAAAAAAGGATAAAACCATCTTGCTTCAAGCGTCTCAAAAGCATCAACACCGAACATGTACCTTAAATCATAAGTTAAATGCATCAATATTACAAAAAGCATAGCAACGCCTCGAAAAAAATCTAATTCGGGTGCTCTTCTTCTTGAACCGGTACTACTCATAATACTACACCTCTGTTTGTGAAATGCATGCTCCTATAGCAGTAGCAAACACAGCATCTTCAGGCATAATAAAGTTCATGTCATAAAGCTTTGAAAAACAATCAGCAACCTCTTTGCATTGAGAAAGCGTTGTTAATTGTCCCGTGAAAACTATATCCTTAATATTAGCCATTCTGGCTGCAAGAACTGCAATTGTACCTATTGTCTGGTAAACCAGATTAAATATTCCTACCGCTTTATCTTCTTTAGATAAATCGTCTGTAACCTTGCCAAAATTAGAAGCGGTTATATTCATAGGAAGACCGGGTATTTCCGATTTTGATATGTCTCCAATACTCAAATCAACATTATCAATATTACCGATTGCTGCCATATCCGATAACTTATTTGCATCATCTACATTCAATACTGCATTGCACAAACCAACAATCGTTCCACCACCAACACCGGAGCCTATTATATGTTTTACCCTGTTTTTAGAAGCATCTAAATAAGCTGTTCCTGTTCCCATACTAACAACTATAGCATTATTCTTACCACTTAAAAATAATCCGCCCAAACCGGTAGCTTCAAATTCCTGTACAACTTTAGTTTTAATGCCAAATAATTGCTCTTGCATAAAGCCTGAGCCTACACCGGTGATGTTAATTCTTTCTATATCTCCCAGTCTAATTCCTATTTCATCGGTTAATCTTCCTAAAGCACCATACGCAGAAGTAATGGGATCTGCTGCCTTAACAACACATTTTCCGATTATTGTATCATCTTGCATAGCAACAATTTTAGTTGTGCTTCCGCCTATATCAAGGCCGACACATATAGCCATATCAATTCTCCTTATATATTCTTAGAAGTAATTATAATGTACTTTTGAGCAAAAAAAAAGCGGTAGATAGCCTACCGCTTAAAAGTATAAATCACTTAGAAATTTTAAGAGACGAACCGCCACCACTTATAACAACACTACCATTGGATGCATGTGGTAACCAAACTGTCTTATTAATGGAACCATACTTCGTATTACTTTCATTGTCCATAACAGTAATTATATATGTAACCTTCTCAGCTTCAATATCCTTAAACTCTACTTCAATGTGAAATTTTGGTCCACCAGTTTTTGAAGGAATCGAACTAACATCCACAATCGGATTTCCATTGGCACAAACACAAGCATTTTTACAAGTATATTCAACAGACTTATCCGGAGAACCTAAAAAACCAAGCATATGAGTCTCAAGCGCAGTTGAATTTATCTCCAATAACTCTGTACAACAATTCATATAGCCAACTTCACGATGACTGGAGTAAGTTGAAATAATCAGAGAGAATATCGACTCCATCGTAATCATCATAATGGCTATTGCCAACATAAGTTCAAGTAAAGTAAAACCTCTTTTTGTGCGGCTTTTAACATATTTCTTCATAAAAACTATCTCCTTCAACTAGACACTAAACTTAAACACCAGGTCCCTCAATATATCCGCAACCCAAATTATTGTCTTTGCTAGGATCCCAACAGAACCAATAAATATTACCATCTTTGGCCTTATATTTTCTCAACTGACCACCAGTACATTTAGGACATGGTTTTGTAACATAGCAAAATGAATATCTGTTTAATGATTTAACACCGGAACCATCTATAGCAGTATTATATGTCAACGAACCTTCGCCATTTGTTCCTGCTGGTGCTTGTTTCCACACAATCGCACCAAAATCAGCAAAAACAGTACTAGCTTGCGAATAATTCGTAGAAGAAACCGTTATGTCGGTTCTAGACTCACCACTACCTAACTTAAATTTGGACTGAATACTTGTATCCGCTGCTTTAGCACTTAACTTGTTTATCGCATTAGAATAATCCCTTGAACTTAATCGTGCAAACACACCGGTATTATTAGAATAATCAAAGGAAGTCAAAAATCCTGACAAAAACATAGCAGAAGCAACAACCAATATAGCAACAGCCAACATTACTTCCAGTAAAGTAAACGCTTTTTTTGAATTCTTAAAAATCTGTTTCATCATCCCACTCCTTATAATCAAAATCCTAATGCAGCCAAAGATTCCTCACCAGTACGCGCCTCTTGTGACACAACAACCTGCTGGCTCTCCAATGCACTTGAAGCGGCATTGGCTTTCTGCTGGTTTCCAACAACATCAACTGCAATTACTGAAACAATGAGCACTATAAAAGCCACCACCAACATCATTTCAACTAATGTAAATCCTTTTTTTTCCTTAGTAACAAATCTCACAATACTTCCCTCCACGATTACTCTTTGCAAATTCTGTTATTGAAAGCATCCTCAATCGTAGCATTAGCAACAGAAGCAGTTGCACTTGCTGAATCACCCTTATCTAAATAACTACTAACGCTTTTTATCAAAACAGCAACCAACAAACATAGGATGCACAAAACAAGCATTATTTCAACTAGTGTAAATCCCTTCTTACTCTTCTTACGTTCGGACATACTACAGCCCTCCATACCTTAAAATTCAAATTTATTATACCACGATATTACAATTATGCAACATAACAATTTCAAATTCTTGCCACAATTCAAACTATTTATTCAATACGACCTACTAACTCATCAATCTCGTCGTAGTACTCGCTCATTGCGCTGGTAGCATTATTTGCTCTTTCTAAGTAAGGTCCAACCTCTTTAAATACTAGAAAAGCCATTATAGAAATAATTGCTATTACTAAACACATCTCAACGAGAGTAAATCCTTTTGTGCTTTGCAATTTATATAACCTTTTCATAAACAACCTCCATATATGAATATGTTTATAAGATAGCACAATTGCGTCATTGTTTCAATATCTTTTCACATTTTTGTCACATTATTTAATAATTCATTATTTTATGCTTTAATGTTATTAAATAACATATAATTATAGTGCTTAGCAGTTCTGTCAGCCGCTTAGTTGTGCTGCTATTTCTTCTTGAACGGTTTTGTTCCAAGTATTGTTAACTTGTTGCCAAGTTCATCTTCTTTTAGTTGGTTTCTTACTTACTCCGCAATTTGTGCTTCATTCTTTCATACTGTGTCTACACAATATCATCTTTACTCAAATTCTCTGTTTCGATATAAGTATTTCAGTTATCCGAATTGCTCATATAACATCGTACTAATCTTCTCCTTTAAATATGACATGAAACTTTATACTGAATACTTCGGTGGTATCTCCAACATCAAATGTACGTGATCTGGACACACTTCTCCCTCTATTACCTTCACACCTTTCCATTCACATAGTTGTCTCATGATTTTTGCTACTTCACATGCCTTTGCTTTATAGAATACTTGCCTTCTATATTTAGGTGCATATACAATATGATACTTACAATTCCACTTCGTTGCGATAAACTATTTATGTCACTCATTTAAGTTCTACCAAAGCACTGGACTAACCAGTAATTATTTTTGTAAAAAAAAGGAGAACACATAACGTGTTCTCCTAAATACTAATCTAAAAAAGATTATGAAGGGATAGCTGCTGTAACAGTATTGATGTCAGTATAGTAGCTTTCCATTGCTGATGTAGCGTTATCTGCTCTATTAAGATAATCCGAAACAGCGCTAAAGATAACAGCTGCAAGGATGCAGATAATAGCAATAACGAGAACCATCTCAACGAGTGTAAAACCCTTCTTAGACTTAGAAATCTTCTTCATAGAAATTTCCTCCTTCAAATATTTATTTAAGTTTGTAACTTAATTATATCATGATTCTCTTTGATGTCAACACTTTTTTCACAATTTTGTCATTTTTTCTTTGCTGAAGTGAAAAGTAATGTTATATGCATATTCTATGTAACTCATTCCATTATAATTGACCTTCTGTATTTTGTTTTTTATGCAGCCGGCAAACTACGTTTAAATTTTCCATTGGTGGTCTTAATTCATCGCTTAAGCTCTACCGAACCACTGGTCTAACCAGTGTTTTTTTGTGCACAAAAATACTGCCTACCAAATCGGTTAGGCAGTATTTACTAAACAACATATATATGATTACTACAAAATTATTGAGCTACTTCCTCTGCTTGTGCCTCAGCTCCCTCCTCAGCAGATGCCTCAACCTCTGCTAATGAAGAAGTAATTGCGGCAACTTCATCTGGTTCCATTGTGGACAGAGTTGGTATAACAGGAATAACTTGATTTGAAGCAACTATTGCATCAATTGCACCCTGATCCATTTCTGGGTCAATCATAAACAATCCCTGGTTATCAACGAGATAATAGAACATACCAATTGAATAGTATGCTGCAAACGGACGATCTTCAACACCTGATAAATCACCGGCATAACCACAACCATACCATGCACTCTCAACGTCAGAAACATACAAAGGCTGACCAATTATACCATGACCGACTTGAACATCAGTATTTCCATTCCAATTTACATATTCAAGGTTGGAAGTAGCGTCAGAAACACGATTATAAGAAGCAAGAGCATAAAAATCAATTTCAGCAACTAATATATTAAATCCACGAACTGCCTCCATAGAAACAGAATGCAATTTAACGCAATCAGGATTCAACTCTTCTAACTTCTTAAGTGCAGCAATAAATTCAGAATAACCAGCGTTATAAGGATACACCTCAGTATTACCCATCTTCAAAGTTGTCTCCAACATTGCTTTTCTATCTTCAAAATTGTAAAGCTTAATCTTAGGAGTTTCATTATACTGAGGAACACAATAACCATCAGTAGCAGCATATTCTAATTTAAAACGATGACAAACAATTTTGTCTGTAGAAACAGTTCCATCTGGCAGATATACATCATCACAAACAACTGTTGAATCTTCGATGTTAGATAAATACGGAGAACCTTCTTTCTCCATAACATTCAACAAATAATTATTAATACACTCGTTATTTAATTCCGGAAGAAAAGTCTTCTCAAGATCGCTTATCGATCCATTCAATTCAGCAATCTGATTAGTAGTATTCTGATTAGACTCTTTTAGTGCGTCAAGCTCTCGTTCCTTTGCTTCCAAAACACTACGCTGAGACACAAGATCAACATACTTCTCATTCTGCTTCTTAATTCCAAACCAATAAATACCAAGAACTAACAAAGCAACTGCAACACCAACTACTAATAATTTCTCTTTTGCTGTAGCATTCTTTAACATGATTAATTACCTCCCTCGGCACCTTCTGTATTCTCAGCCGCCGGCTGTTCAACAACAGGTTCATAATCTATTTCTACTTCTACATTATCGTTCAAAACAGGAACAGAATAAATGCCCTGTGAAACAGCATTCTCAAATATTACATCGCTTACAGCAACACCATTAACCAAAATATTAATAGGAGTGTATTTAGTACCACCAAGATTTATTTCACCAATCTCTATATCCTGTGCATTTACGCCACCAGCTACTTCATATGTTTCTATGCCTTTGAGTGCGATACTAGTTTCATCTACTGTAGCAAAACGTTTTACCGATACATATCTGCTTTCTACTAAATAACCAGAGATAGTAAACTGATAATAATTCTGAATACTCGAAGAAATTAAATCTTCAACGCTTGGACTCTCAGGAAAATATCTTTGCGTCTTAATACTAACATTACTAAATACATCAGCCTGATCTTGAAGTAGATGCACGATCTCTGATGCACGGGAATAATTAATAGCATAACCTGTAATATCAAAATTACCATTTTCAATCTTGTAATTAAGAATCATTACATCATTAGGTATATTCTTCTCAAGTAAATCAGTTAAACTCATCTCTGCTACAGGTTGCCTGTCTACATATGCACGCATATCTGTTAAAGCATAATATTGTTGTGTCTTTGCCTCATAATCTACTGACAACTGCTTTGCATCTACAGACAATGCAAGATATTCAGGACTGTTTATCTTAGTGTTGATTCGATCAATATCACTTTGTACTCCGGCATTTCTAATTATCTTACCAACACAAATAGCAACAGTTATCGCAATAGCACACACACCAACAATAATTGCATAACCGAACATCTTTGCCATACGACGTGAAGATGCAGTAAACTCAGCAAAAAAGTTGACATCACGCTTTGTTATGTTTTTTCTCGTATTAAAATTCGGCATTTTAATCTACCTCCCAGCATTAATCTTCTCGTATCAAAGCACCGCAGCAATTAATAAACTGAGGTAACTCAAAATCTTTAGGACCAACTACGCTACTTAAAGTATTCAGAATTTCAACCTGAGTACCAAGCTGTCTTGACAATTCCTTGTCAATCTTTTTATAACTAGCACCAGAACCATAAAGAAAACACGTACTGATACTATCAACATGGAACTTACTAATTGAAAACTGTGCAGTTCTTGATACAGCATCAGTAAGACTCTTAAAATACGCATTAACAGCACTCTGTAGAGTAGGAAGTTCAGAAACTGACTCATGCCACACATCAATATCCTCAAGCGCAACCGCTGACTCAGCATCAGATTTTGTAATATTAAGTCTACGTGCAAGCGAAGATTGTTTGTCTGCTCCACCCTGCATCTTTCTTACAGATTCTGCAACCTGTCTGATGTTAGAGTGACCAAATTGAAGTCTACGTGACAAAATAGGATAACCCTTATCCAGAACTGTGATAGTAGTCGTTTTTCCAGACAACTCAATTAACAAAAGAGTCGAATTGGAAACATTAACCGTTCCGTTAATCATTCCACTGTTGAACAACTTACGCACAGCATTCGGATTTACATCCAAAGCAACCGGTGTCAAATCCATATTTTTAAGAAAATCCTTATAATCCAATGCAACATCCTTAGGAACAGCAGTTGCTCTAACTCTGTACTTATCAACGCCGGTCTCCTCATCTCTGAATTTGTCTGTAATTACATAATCAACAATCATGTCACGATTAGCACCCTGTCCGAGTATTTCGTACTTAACCATGTCTTTAAGTTGTTCATCTTTAACAATCGGTAAATCCAAATCTCGGGTATGCATAAATGCACCTTCAGTTGTTACAATGGCATTTCTGTTTCTTACATCACTCTTTGCCAAAGCGTGTTTCAAAGCCATAACTACACCAAAGCTATCAACAATAGCACCATCGGTAATTGTCTCTAGTTCAAGAGGGACTATACCAAATTTCTCGAGCTGTATAAGTCCAGTCTTATGATTATGAGAACCCACAACAAATTTTAAATTCGAACTGGAAGCATCTATTACCAAATTGGTTGTATTTTTTCCTATACTTGATATATCCATATTTTTCTCCTCTCAGATTTATACATTGATAAATGAAGCCATAGTCAAAATCGGAAGTGCAACTGCACCGACTATAACCAAAACTATTACAGCCATTACGCAAATAATCAAAGGTTCCATTGCAGCAACCATCTTAGCGGTAGCGGCATCAGCTTCATCTTCAAAAAAATCAGCTGCCTTATCCAAAATTGTATCCAACGTACCTGACTCCTCACCAATCGCAGTCATCGCATAAATCATCGGTGGAAATTCAGTGATTGGCTTAATTGCTTTTGAAAGTGAAGAACCCTTACGAATTTCAATTCTGGCATCATATAATTTCTTCTCTAATAAAGCATTATCCAAGGTGGAACTCGTTATCTCTACAGCCTGTAATACAGAGATACCACTCTTCAAAAGTGTCGCAACTGTTCGCGTAAATCTGGCAGAAGCATTCATCTTTGTGGCCTTACCTACTATAGGAATCTTTAGGCAAAAGCCCGCCCAAATCATTTTGCCCGACTCACTCTTCTTCCAAAATTTAAATCCAAATACTATCGCAGCGATAACAATACCATATGCCCACCAAAAAGCTACAATACTATCTGAAATGGACATAACTGCATATGTCAATGCCGGCAAATCACCACCTAAGCCTTTAATGGTTTCTCCTATACCAGGAACAACAAATGTCAACAAAGCAATAGTAATCGCAAAAGTAACACCAATCAATATTTTTGGATAAACCAATGCAGCCGAAACTTTGTTCTTAGTCTTTCCTTCCTTCTGGAAATGTTCTGCAAGACGCGTCATAACCTCATCCAACTGACCGGCTTCTTCACCGGCAGCAACCATATTAACCATAATTGCCGGCAACGCTTCTGATTGCTCTTTAAAAGCCTCTGTTAACGTCTTACCTGATTGAATTGACTCATATATTGAACCTATAACATTCTTAGCCTTCTTTGACTCTAACTGCTGGTACAACATATCAAGAGATCTGATTACCGTAACACCGGCAGAAAGCAACGAAGACAACTGTCTCGTTATAATAATCAAATCCTTTGTCTTTAATCTAGGACTTCCTACTTCTTTATTTAAGATACTAGTTCCCCTATCAAGTGAAAGAGATGCAACAAATTTTCCGTCAGCCTTCAGCATTCTGGCAGCGTCATTCAAATTATTCGCTTCCAAAGTACCTTTTGTCTGCTTACCATTAGCATCAACTACCTGATAATTAAACTTTGGCATACCAATATCCTCCTTTACAAAAATTTATCACTGAAAATCCAACTCTCTAAACAACGGACTCTGATTCATTCCGTCACTGTTGTTGATATATCTTCTCAAATCTTCAGGAAAACGACAACGCTCGATAGCAGTCTCACGAGAAATAATGGATCGTTTAACCAATTCAGCCAAATAGAAGTCCAAAGGACACATACCTGCTGAAAGATTAGTGGCAATAACACTATCAATCTGATACGTCTTTCCTTCACGTATGTTATTACGTATAGCATCATTAGCAATCATTATTTCAAATGCAGCTACACGACCACCCGTCACGCGCTGAACGAGAGTTTGACATATAACGGCAACAAGTACTGTTGATAACTGTACCCTAACCTGATCCTGCTGATGAGGAGGGAAAACATCAATAATACGGTTTACTGTATCTGCAGCACTCGAAGTATGTAATGTGGACATAACAAGATGTCCTGTCTCAGAAGCTGTAATTGCTGTAGAAATAGTGTCAAGATCACGCATCTCACCAACGAGAATTATATCAGGATCCTCACGGAGTGCCGCACGTAAGGCATTCGCAAAGGACAATGTATCTTCGTGTATCTCACGCTGATTAATCATTGCTTCACCATGCTGATGTAAATACTCAATTGGTTCCTCCAAAGTAAGTATATGGCACTTCTTCATGCTGTTAACATGTCCGATCATGGCAGCCAAAGTAGTTGATTTACCTGAACCCGTAGGTCCGGTTACAAGAATCAATCCACGCGGTTTCATTGCTAAATCCTTGAACAGCATAGGCAAACCTAACTTCTCACAAGTAGGAATCTCATTAGTAATCGTTCTGGCAGCTAAAGCATAAGAACCTCTCTGCTTAAAAATATTGCATCTGAATCTGCTGAAATCCTGAACGACATACGAAAAGTCAATCTCTCCTCTCTCTGCAAGATAAGTTTGACGCGACTTATCAATCATAGACTTACACAAAAACTCAGTATCTTCTTGTGTCAATACATGATTATTCATCGGCATCAACTCACCGTGAACACGAATCATCGGCGGAAGACCAACTGTAATATGAGTATCAGATGCCTGACGTCTTACAGCTTCGGTTAAAATAGCTTCCATTGATAACGTAAATTCTTCCACTTTTACCCCTCCTGTTAATCAATTGTATATGCAACTCTGTTGAGTTCATCAACAGTTGTAATACCTTCAACAACCAATGCTGCAGCAGAATCCTGCAACATCTGCGTTCCTTCTGAAATAGCAAGCTGACGCATCTCTTCTTCACTTGCTCTTTTCTCTATGAGAGTCTTCATACCCTTTGTCATTACTACTACTTCATGAATAGCAATTCGACCTTTATATCCTGAACCATTACATTCAGAGCAACCCTCACCTCTATAAATCTTCTGACCAGGCTCAAGATGGCACAATTCCATCTCGTACTGATCCGGATTATATGCTTTCCTGCAATTTGTACAAATACGTCTTACAAGTCTCTGTGATACTACACCAACCAAAGCAGAGTTAACCATATACGGTTCCAAACCCATATCAATAAGTCTGTTAATAGAAGATACAGCATCATTCGTATGAATTGTACTAAATACCAAGTGTCCGGTAATTGCAGCTCTCATTGCAATTTCAGCAGTCTCACCGTCTCGAATCTCACCGACAAGAATAATATCAGGGTCCTGACGAAGAATTGAACGAAGACCGCTGGCAAATGTCATTCCCGCCTTAGCATTAACCTGAACCTGATTAAGTCCCGGTATACGAATCTCGACAGGGTCCTCAACTGTAATAATATTGGTTTCCGGATCATTCTTCTCCGACAGTAAAGTATACAAAGTTGTAGTCTTACCAGAACCCGTAGGTCCGGAAATCAAGCATATACCTTGCGGTACTTTAATGATTTTATCAATGAGCTGATTGTTGTGTTCACTGATGCCAAGATATTTTCTGTTAAGATTTCCATCATTTTTTGCAAGAATACGAATAACGGTTTTCTCACCTGTAATACACGGAAGTATAGACACACGCATATCTACCTCTTGTCCGTTAATCTCAGTTTGAATACGACCATCTTGCGGAATTCGTTTCTCGGCAATATTCATACCACCCAAAATCTTAAGTCTTGTTGTTATTGCGTCTCTCGCTGCTAATGGGCTAGACATTACTTCCTGCATTACACCATCAATACGAATACGAACTCTTACTCTGTCCTCCATAGGCTCAATATGAATATCTGAAGAACCGGCTCTGATTGCATAATCAATCATCGAATTTACGAGTTTAACAACCGGAGCACTGTTTACAGCATCTGCAATATCTGAACTGAGGCCGTCCAAAGCATCATCATCCAAATCTTCACTTAAGGCTTCGGCGGCTTTCTCAGCTGATTCCTTGTTAAAATATGCACTGATTGCTGCCAAAATAGCCGATTTAGTTGCCAACATGAATGTACACTCATAGTCAGTTCTGAACTGTACATCATCTTGTACCAAAATATTCATTGGGTCATCTATAGCTACAACCAATTTATCTTCGTCAAAACCAATCGGAAGAACAAGATTCTCTTTACAATAATTCTGATCCAGAAGCATCGTTGCTTTTCTGTCTACTTCGATATCTGTCAAATCGATAATAGGATAATTGTACTGGCTTGAACCTGCTCGAAGTATATCAAACTCCGACATCAATCCCATCTCAACAATAACTTCACCTAAACGTTTACCATCTGATTCTTTTTGCTTACTCAAAGCAGAAGCAAGTTCTGCTGCAGTAAGAAAGCCACTTTCAATCAATATGTCCCCAAGTCGCTTCATTTTTTCCTCCACTGAAGGCAAATGCCCAAAATTGTCAATAACACATACTGACATGTTTACTTTTAAGAATATACAACAGGATGAGAAAAAAAACAAGTTTATTTGTGTTCTGTAGCTACTTATTGTCTTGTAATTGTAACTTTGCAACAAAATACGTCAATGTAATTGTGTTTTCTTTTTTATTATAGTATTATATTAAAACTTACAAGGAGTGTTTGATATGAATTTACTGTTTGGTTTAATTTTGTTTTTTGTTGTTTTCTCGACTTTGTTCGGAATAGTAATCGGAAGTTTTCTTAATGTTGTTATATATAGAGTTCCTGTCGGAAGAACAATTTCAAAAGGCCGTTCTATGTGCATGTCTTGCGGACATACGCTTTCGGCTTTGGATTTAGTTCCTATGTTCAGTTGGCTTTTCCTTCGTGGTAAGTGTCGTTACTGCAAAGCACCTATTGCATCAAGATACATAAAGATTGAATCTTTTACCGGTCTTACTTTCCTCGTTTGCTCGCTTCTATATCGTGAATGTGCATATTTACCGATTGCGATTAACGATTCTTCATTAGCTCGTTTCTATGTTTTTTATTTTTTCAGATACATTTTGTTGCTTATCTCTTTCTGCTTAGCAATATCAACTATGATGATATATCATGATACCGGAAAGTGTTTTAAAGTTTTCCCTATAGTACTTTCTTCTATTTCTGTCGTATATTTAATTGTTTATTCGACAGTATTTGAGAAGTACAGAGTTCCGTCAATAGGTATTATTGTTTTAGTTGTATTTTTTGTTATTCTCAAGATTTTTGAGAAAATGAATACAGATTATGATAAAGGTAATTTCCTTTTTGATTTGACTAATATTTATTTCATAGCAACTGTCGCACTTTTGAATTCTTTTTCTTCTTTTGTACCTATGTATGTTTTCGGCGGATATGCTCTTATATATTTTGCATTAAGATATGCTTTACGAAAATCAAAGTTCAACAAATATATCGGAATAATTAATACATGTTCTGTTGTTATTTTACTTAGTTTAGTTTATATTATTGTTTTGTAATTATTGTTTTGTGGAGGTTATTATGTCTGGTCATTCCAAGTGGAGTAATATCAAACGTAAAAAAGAGGCTTCTGATGCTGCAAAGGGTGCAGTTTTCACGAAGGTTGCAAAAGAAATTGCCGTTGCTGTAAAAGCCGGTGGTCCTGATCCTGACGGAAATTCAAGATTAAAGGATGTTATTGCAAAAGCTAAGGCTGCTAATATGCCAAATGATAATATTATGCGTGCTATCAAGAAAGCTGCCGGAGCCGGTGAAGGCGACGACTATGAAGAAATCGTTTATGAAGGTTACGGCCCGGGCGGTGTAGCTATCATGGTTAGAACACTTACCAACAATCGTAACAGAACTGCAGCTGATGTTCGTCACATTTTTGATAAGCATAATGGTAATATGGGAGTGTCAGGAAGCGTCTCATTTATGTTTGAAGAAAAGGGTTCCATCGTTATTTCTCGTGAAGATTTTGAAGACGAGGACACGGTAATGATGGATGCACTTGATTCAGGTGCCTCTGATTTTATTCCTGATGAGGATTGCTATGAAGTTGTAACTGAGCCTGATACATATTATGAAGTTAAAGATGCCTTGGAAGCTAAAGGTTATTCTTTTGTAGATTCGAGTTTAGGTCCTGTTGCTACAACTATGGCTGACGTTCAAGATTCTGAAACTTGCGAATTACTTGAAAAAATGCTTGATAAATTTGAAGAGAACGATGATGTTCAGGAAGTTTATCATAATTGGGACAATTAAATTCATAAATAGGTATTATGAGCAAAAAAAGAGTCAAAAAGACTGTTAATTCTGATTCAAACCAATTACATGAATTCTCAACTGAGGATTCATGTAATTTCGTTTTGAATGAAGAAAATTCTTATATCGATTTTACAACTGACTCAGTTGATTTGACTAATACTGCTGAATCTTTGTCTTCTGCTATTCCCAGTTCTATTCATACAGATACTGCACAATCTTCTGAATTTTCAGAACCTGCTTCAAGACGCGGAATTCTCATTCCTGAGCTCAAGTCGACTTTAAAACGTTTTGAAAAGGTCAGTATCTCGTCCTCTCATTCGAGAAAAGAAGAACAAAATATTGACAGTCTTGCCTCAAATGAAATTCTCGCTCGAGAAGCATTGTCTAATATCGGAGTAGTTGCATTTGTCGGTCCTTCCGGCACAGGAAAAAGCACACGTGCCATACGTGTAGCAAGAGAAAACAGTATTAATTATATTATAGATGATGGTTTATTAATTAACGGCAGCCGCATTCTGGCGGGAACTTCTGCAAAGAAGGCCCCAACAAAAATGGAATCCGTACGACAAGCTTTGTTTGCTGATGAGACACGTTCTTCAGTTATGCGTAAAGCATTATTAGAACACTTACCGACAACTCTTATGATACTTGGTACATCAGATTCGATGTTATCTAAAATATGTACTAATTTGTGGCTCAACCAGCCTACTATGCTTATAAGAATAGAAGACGTCAGTACAGAAGAAGAGATTCGCCAAGCTCGTACAACCAGAATGACTGAAGGAATGCATACAATTCCTGTTCCTTCTATGGAGATAAAGCATGAATTCTCTGGTTATTTCTCTGATCCGTTCAATAAAATCAGACAACGTTTTGACAGAGAACGAGGCGTTAAGCCGATAGCAAATGATACAGAACGTACCGTAGTAAGGCCAACCTTCTCTTCTTTGGGTTCATATTCCATCTCAGATGACGCACTTCTTGACTTAATAAGAATTGTTTTGCATGATATATCCGGTTTTGCGGAGATAGTATCATTCCGTGCAGAAAAAAGAACCTACGGTGTTGTCATTTCACTGGAATTAGCTCTCTACTATGGTTTTGATGCTCAGGAAGTACTGCAGAATATTCAACAAAGTGTCGGACGACTAATAGAAGAATATACGGCTATTACTGTTATAGCCGTAAATGTTAAAGCTATACGACTATTACATAAATAAGAAATGAGGTAAATAATGGAAAAAATTTATACTATTCCGGTAAACGAAGCTTACAGTTCTCCTTGTGACTGTCCTATTTGCAAATTACACAGTTTATCTGAACAGAAGTACATTGAATACTATCTTGGTCCTTCACTAATGGAACCAGATACACGTATTTTGACAAATAAGACAGGTTTTTGTCAGCATCACTTCGGTATGCTTAATAAATCTGATATAAACAGATTAGGTTTAGGATTGATACTGCATACACACTTATTAAATATTAATGATGATTTGTCAAAGGATTTGGCTACCGCTGTGCCTGATAAAGCCGGTCTGTTTAAGGGAAAAAACAGTGATTATAAATCCAAACTTATAAGTATTGCAGATCATATTGATTCTCGGGTTGATATGTGCCCCGTGTGTGATAAAATTAACGATTCAATGAAGCATTATGTTGAAGTAATCTTTTGGATGTTTAAGCATGACGATTCGTTTAAAGCTAAATTTGCTGATACCAAATCTTATTGTTTGCCTCATTTAGCTTTACTCCTTCGTGAAGCTTCCAAATTATCACAAAACGATGCTGCTGATTTTTTGTCAGTACTGACATCTAATTTTTATTCATCAACTTCTGAATTGATTAAAGATGTTGAATGGTTTACTCTGAAATTTGACTATCGCAATACAGATAAGCCTTGGGGCAACAGCAAGAATTCCATTCAGCGTGCTATGCGCTTCCTGTCAGGGGATTGTAAAGAATTTGATGAACAAGGCAAGAAATAGAAATTGTTTATACCGTTACTTTGCAATAAGATATCTTTTTAATCA
>JAKSRF010000021.1 GCA_024403755.1 Clostridia bacterium | reverse complement strand
ATTCGTTTTTTTCACTTTTACCGCGACTAAAATCGGGTTTTACCGTGAATCTGAGCCATCAACCACCCGGATTCACGGTAAACGGCCAATTTTTACGGAAACTTCTCCAAATCGTTAAAGACTACAATTCCACAAGATGCGTCCATAAAATTCGAAGATAAAAGGCGATTCCTTGTGGATACTACAGTTAGAAACGCATTGTTTGCGGAAAAGCCTGTATTTAATAAATCCGAGCTCCGAAGCGTCATGCATCACAAAACTAACTACAAATTGTTTGGCAATCTATTTCCCAAGAAAAACGTGAAGAACCAAAAAAGAGAACATCGAGCCTAATAATGGTAGAGTAACAGATATATTTATAACATAAGTGATGTTATATATTCTGCATTCGATAACTACAGTGAAATAAGTCGCGACATGTTATAGATTTTTCAGACGAAGGTATTGTAACATATTGGGATGATATTTAATTAAAAAAAGTATATAGTGTCAAG
Organism: Clostridia bacterium; assembly: GCA_024403755.1. Classification (GTDB taxonomy): domain Bacteria; phylum Bacillota; class Clostridia; order Saccharofermentanales; family Saccharofermentanaceae; genus Saccharofermentans. The sequence goes on along the minus strand of JAKSRF010000021.1, from coordinate 28,328 downwards.
AAAACTGAAGTATTCAGTGAAGTACAATTGGCAGTGTCTTTAGCAGAGGGGGTGCCCCCAAAAAGGATAATCCTTTGAAATAGCCTGATTTTTTATAGTTTGTAAGGTTATTTTCTTCATATTTACGGGTTTAAAGTGTCTGACTTTAGAATATAATAGTTACTAGTATATTTTTGAGAGGAATGATGTAATGAATTTTCTTAAAGTAGACAGTCCATTTATGGAGTTTCTTCGTAAAATCACCGATATCTTAATCTTGAATATTATTTGTTTTATTTGTTGTATTCCTATTGTTACTATCGGTGCAGCTTTAACTGCTAAGTATTATGTTGCAATGAAACTGTCAAAGGATGAAGAATCCGGAGTTGTTGTCCCATTCTTTGTTGCCTTCAAGGATAATTTTAAACAGTCAACTCTTGTGTGGCTTTTCCAGATGGTTGTTACGGCTTTAGTCGCTTTTGATTGGGTTGTTATCTTTTCGAACGGACTTAATAATGTTGAAATGTCTTTCAAACTGGCTATAACTGTTATTTCTGCAATAGTTATGTTTGTTAATATGTCGGTTTTTCCTATGATTGCTCGTTTTAAGCTTTCTATGAAGGAATTATATAAAGCTACTGTTGTATTTATTTTTACTAATTTTATAAAGCTCCTCGGTATTCTTGCTTTGCTTGTAACAGGTTTATTTGCAGCAGTATGGTTTACTTCATGGTTTCCGCTTATTCTTATTTTCTGTACAGTTACTGTTACATATTTTCTGGCTCGTTTGTGTGATATAGAGTTTAAAAAGTATGAAGCATTAGGTGCTGAAGATAACAAATCAGATGTTTCCGAGGATATTGATGAGGTTAATGTTTCTGAAAACGAAGATAAAGAAGTTCTCAGTGTTACAGAGGAAGATTCTTCATATGCAGCTTCTCGTAAAGAATTGAAATCCATTGCTGCTATGAGTGACCTTGAGTTAAATAACGAACCCAAGAAATCAAAAGAGGAAATTGCTGCTGAGTATAAAGAGAGCCGTAAGCTTAAAAACAGAGTAGTTAATTACTTTAAAGAAGAGAAGGAAAAAATTTCCAAGCTTAATCGTAAGCAGAAGTTTACATATTTTATGAATTATTATGCACCTGAATTACTTGTGGCTTTATTCTTTATCGGTTGTGCCTGTTGGTATTTTTATGATGTGTATAAGGCTAATCAAATCGTTATCAGCGGAACTTTGATTAATTGTAATGTGAGTGAAGAAGGAAAAGAATACCTTACAGAAGACTTTATTGAGTGGGCTGATTTAGGTTCGAAGAAAAAGGCTTCTTTGGTTGAGTCGGATATTCATTTTCAGACTTATGATGACAGTACAGGTCTTTTGGAAATGGAGAATGCCTATTATGAGGATACCAATCAGAATGTGGATGCAGCTTTTTTAGCTCAGATATCAGCAGGTTATTATGATTATCTGATAATGGATACGGAGGCTATTGAATACTATGTTCAATTAGGATTATTTGCCGATGTAAACACTTTGACTGATGTGTCTGTATTTGACGAGGATCATCTATATTATTACAGCGAAGCTGAAGAAGCAGTAGAAATAAGTGATGATGATGATTCGATAAGTGAAGAGAAGAAAGAGCTTTATAATGAGATAATAAATGATAAAGGTTATCCGGTAGCTATTAAGCTTGATGATAATATAAAAAAAAAAATCGGTATATCATCTGATGATGATTATTATATAGCTTTTGTTTATTCTACGAATTTCACCGAGAAATCAAAGAGTTCGATTTTTGTTAATTATTTGTTCGGATTGGGAAAATAAGTATAGTTGTTTATTTTACTATTAAAAAGGGGCTGACTCTCTGTGAATCACTTTTGAGACAGCTCCTTTTGTTTTGTTAACAATTATTATGTTTTAACTATCACTTATTTGACTTGTTGTTGGCAGCAACTATGAGTTTTTGTTCACGTCTGTTAGCAACTTCAGGACTCATAGGTTTAATTTCGCCTGCCTTAGTGAGTGCCCACTTAGTCATCAACGGTGCTGTAAGTTCATATATAAGAACTGCAAACAGAACGATATTACGAATAAGAGAACCTTCATTAGGAAGTTGTGATGCAGTAACAGTCATACCGAGAGCTACTCCTTCCTGTGGAAGAAGGGTAATTCCGAGATATTTAACAACATTCGGTTCGCATTTCATAGTTTTTGTTGAAATCCTTGCTCCGATGTATTTTCCCAAGGAACGTGATAATACGTAGAATACTCCGAGAAGAACTGCAGTAATCTGTGTGAAAACATTAAGCTTGAGTTCTGCACCGGAAACCACAAAAAAGAGTTCCAAAATAGGAAGGCTCCATTTATCTGCTCGTTCCATAATCTCGTCTGACAACGGACAGGTATTACAGAATACGCTGCCGAGCATCATGCAAACAAGAAGCGGAGAGAATCCGAGTGAGACTTTTCCTTCAAGCTTTATCATAGATAGTGCTACTGTGAGAAGAATGAAACTGATACTCATAATCAATCTGTTAGTATTTGAATGGAAAAATTTCTCAATGAATGTGAGAAGTAAACCTGCAAGAGCACCAAGCGCCAATGAAGCAAAAATCTCGATAAGCGGATTAAAGGCAATAGTATTAACATCAATAACACCACCGTGAATAGCTTTTGCTATACCGAATGATACAGCAAATAAGATAAGGCCGACTGCGTCATCTATAGCTACGATAGGAAGGAGAAGCTTTGTTACTTCACCCTTCGCTTTGTATTGACGAACTACCATAAGAGTAGTAGCCGGTGCAGTAGCTGCTGCAATAGCACCCAAAGTGATGGCTGCAGATACAGATATTACGTTCGGTGCTATAAAATGGAAAATTACTAATGCTATATCTACAACTAATGTTGTAAATACAGCTTGGAAAATACCGATGAAGGTATCTGTTTTACCGGTTTCCTTTAGTTTGCTTATTTTGAATTCAGTACCCATTGAAAATGCAATGAAGCCTAAAGCAACATTAGATATTACTTTTAAGTTATCCAGTTGATCGAAGTTACAAAAGCCCACGCCGGGTATATTAAGAGCACCGAGAAAATACGGGCCCACCAAAACGCCTGCAACGAGATATGCCGTCACATCCGGTAATTTGAGTTTGTTACCGAGTCTTGTTAATAACAGACCCATGAACATTGCGACTGATAATGATAATAAGGGAGTCATAATAAACCTTCTTTCTTAAAACAAACGTCAATATTTTAATGCAACCGCATTTGATTTTCAATTGAGTTGCATGATGGCATTTGCACAAACATCATATTGACAACCGAAGATAAGTGTATTAAGATTTTAATGATAATAACACGGTGATATTAACACTGAAGCTTTGAGGGGTGAATTATGCAGAAGTATGTTCCTAGTTGTAAAGAAGAGCAGGATTTTCTTGAAAGTTATGATCCGAAGGCCTTTGATTCGGTTGCTGTAACTGTTGATGCAGTTATTTTCGGTACGGCAAGAAAGCCCTCTGCCAATTATCGTAAATCAGATGAGTTGAGTCTTAAAATTCTTTTGGTAAGGCGTAAGGAGTACCCGTATAAGGATTCACTTGCACTTCCGGGTGGTTTTGTGTTGTTAAATGAGACTTTGGAGGATTCACTTAATCGTACAATAAAGAACAAGACCGGTCTTAAGGATGTTTACAGTGAACAGCTTATGACATTCGGAGAGGTTAACAGAGATCCTCGAATGAGGGTTATCAGTTGTGCATACATGTCGCTTTTGGATTCTGAGAAGGCTAATGTGGTAGATGCTGAATGGTTTGATATTGATTCGTTGAATAATTTAGATATCGCATTTGATCACAAGGAAATAATCAATCTTGCCTTAGCAAAACTCAGAGAAGAAATTAATTATTCGGATATAGTCTTTCATATGATGACTGACGAATTTACTATAGGTGATTTGCAGAAGGTGTATGAATTAATTCTCGGACAGCCTTTATTAGCAGCCGCTTTCAGAAGAACGATAGCCGATAAGATTGAGGATACAGGAAAAATGTCCGGAAATCTCGGTCACAGACCTTCCAGAGTATTCAGATATAAAGGAAATCATAATTAATATAATTTTATGAAATTAATAGTGTTATTTTACGCTTTCTTATTGTATTCTCTATATATTGTTTGATAGGGGAGCAGGTTTTATGCGTAGACTTACGTCGGTTGTGTCAGTGTTGTGTTTGTCACTTATTATGACTTCGTGTTATGACAACACTATAGATTTGAATAGTAACGGTGTTGACAATAGTACCGTGTATGATAATAATTCCGATGTTTCTTTGGTCGGATCGTCCCCTTGGTATAATCATTTCAGAATCGATATTGATTTGTCTGAGTATGATGATTCGTTTGAAGCTAATGCGGTTTCTTCATTTGTTGCAACCGATGACGGTGTATTGGTAATAGGTAAGTATGCAACTGATGACATCGGATATTACCGTCTTTTGTTTTTTAACTTAAACGGACAGCATGTGTGGAGCAAACCGGTAAGTGGATTTACGGATAATGATACGGAGTATTTTGATGAGTGCCCTTCTCTTTACTATACGGACAATACAGCATATATAGTAATGAATAACGGTTCAGGTGAATGCTTTACAGTAGACGAAGAAAACGGAGATTTATATGAATGTCAGGAGTACTCTGAATTCTTTAAAGCTTTCAATGATAATGAACAGATTTGCTCGGAGCTTTATTCCTATAACGATATATTAGTAGGAAGAGCACGATATGATGACGAAAGTTATCTTTCTGTACAAATGAACACCGATGATAATGTGGTTGAGTGCAGTATGGACATGGACACCAATTATTTGATGGTTAAGCAAGTAAATGACGGAAGTGTATTTTGGATGTATGATGACCATTATTCCATTGTTACAAACAGTAAGGTTACTAACTATAATATCGAGTATTCAAGGACAATTTCAGACATTGGTAAGAGAGTTTTTACGTGCCAGAATGAAATATATATTGTGACGTCTTTGTCAGTATTTAAACTTAATACACAAAAGGCAAAGTTTGTAGAAGTAATTAATTTTTCCGACAGTTATTGTAATATAACCGACATTCAAAATCAGAGTCTGGTATATAGTGATGAGAAAAAGACGATTTTTGCAGGAGTCGGTGTAACTAATGAGGCAGACTTTGAATTTGATATATTTTCCAGAAGTGCAGTTAATCCTAATAAGGAAAAGGTTGAATTGTCAGCAGGTTATCTTGAACCGCTCAAAAGTGTTGAGTGTGAGGCAATAAAAAGATTTAACAGTGACGGAACAAATAATTATTACATAAAAATTAATGATGAGTATGAACTTGACAGTACATATAATGTAGATTCAAAGATTGCGAGATACAATTTGGAACGACTGAATGCTTTAACGGATGATATTGCTAATGGAGACGGTCCAGATATTTTATTGAATGGTTATGCTTATCGTTCTTTTCTTTCAAATGCTGATTATTGTTGCAATCTTACTGATATGATTTCTGCTGAAACTCTTGATAAAATCAGTATTTTTGATTCTGTCGTTGAACCGATTTATCAGCTTCCGGTTACTCTTTCTTTTTCAGGTATGTTGATACCGTCGGAAGAGTTTAGTTCTCCTATGACAAACGATAATTATATTGATTTTTTTAATAAATACGATTCAGTTCCGTTTATATTGGAAGATAGTGTGCTGTTGGATATTGTTAAGAATGTGCTTTATTATGATGATTCATTTGTAGAGAGTCAGTTGAATCAGGATGAACCTTCTGAAGAGATACGTAATTTAATGAAGTGTGTGATGAGATCGTATTTCTGTCTTTTTCCTGTAAGAATTAATAGTTTTAATGATTGTTTAGAATTTTCCGGTGAAAACTATTGGAGATTTGTAAACTTCTATAACGGCCACGAACGTGGTTTGACAGCCAATGTCGATGTTTCAGTTGCTATATTAAGTAATTGCCTTAATTCTGACGGAGCAGCTGAATTTGTTGATGTTTTGTTCAGTGAAAGTGTATTAAACAGAGACGGACTTATTACTGTTGTAAATGAAATCAATGAAGCAAATCTTCAAAGTGCAGAGAATGTTTTTATCAGTGAACACGAAGAGTGTTACATTTCTATTGCTGAAATAATTATTCAGAGTATTACTTTTGATTTGAATTTCACTGAGAGAAATTATACGGATTTATATAAATCATTCACTTTAGTGTCTTCATTCGGCGGGGATTTATATGGTTTGTAATCGGTGATTCAATTACCGATGCAGTTCACTGAATCTGAGTCCCACGATAGGCATGAATCACCAAGAAACATATTACAAATTGTTTAGCAATCCATTTCCCAAAGAAAACGTGAAGATGGAATGTTTTTTAATCTGTATTGTAAATGAGTTTCAACAAAAATTGTCATTTTGTAAAATAATTACTATAACTATTTACATTATTAGCAATAAGTGTATCATTAGTAGCGAGTGTTATATTAGTTGGTGATTTTTATGGAACAAAATAAGATTAAGATAAGAAAAAATAAGTTTGCCTGGCTTTGGGATAATATTGAAGGTGTGAGATGGCTGTACATTTTGGCTATGCTCGGAACAGTAGTATATAACGTAATGCAGTTAACCATACCGTACTTCTCTCAACAAATAGTTGATAAGTATTTATCCGGACCGGATGCAGTAAGCAATCTTCAAAATGACAGAAACGGATTGTACTTTCTTATAGCGTGCATGATAGGATTCACAATTATCAGGGTTATTGTTGTGTATTCAGATTGCATGGCTTATGAGGTTGTATCTCAGCATGCTCTGTATAAGATACGTAATTATCTTTTTGATAAGATTGAAAGACAGGATATGCGTTTTTATTCAGAATACAGAACCGGTGATTTGATGACTCGTGTTACCGGTGATTTGGATGCTGTAAGACATAATCTTGCATGGGTAATTCGAATGTTCATTGAAGCCTTCTCACTTGTAACTGCGACGATGGTTTACTTCTTTTGGATGAATTGGCAGTTGGCTCTGTGTATAGTTTTTATTGCTCCGCTTATTTTCATTATTGTGTTTGCTTTTCGAAAAAGAATTGCACCTATGCATGCTGCTTTAAGAGAGAAGCTTGCTCAGATGAATACTACTGCTCAGGAAAATATATCGGGTAACAGAGTAGTAAAAGCTTTTTCCAGAGAGGAATACGAGAAAGAGAAATTCGGAATCAGTAATGAAGATTACGCAGAAACCAATAAGACAACGCAGCTTGAATGGTTTAAGTATTTTCCGTTGGTTGAATTTTTTGCTAACTTCCTCCTTGTAATTCTTCTTCTTGTAGGCGGTCTCTTTTTAATCGATAATAAGATGACTATGGGTGAGTACGTAGGATTCTCCGGACTTATGTGGGCTGTTGCCAATCCGATGAGACTTTTGGGAAACATTTTGAATGAGTATCAGAGATTCTCGGCTGCTTCGGATAAAATTATGGAAATATATTATTCTGAGCCTGAGATAAAGGACTTACCTGATGCCATTGAGCATCCGGACAGACTGGAGGGGAAAATAGAATTTAAGAATGTAAGTTTTATGTATTCTGATTCTAAGATACCTGTAATAAATAATGTAACGTTTACTGCTGAACCGGGCGAGACAATTGCGATTATGGGAGAGACCGGTTGCGGTAAGAGTTCCTTGATTCATCTTATTCCGAGATTTTATGAACCTACTGCAGGTGAGATTCTTATTGACGGAATAAATGTGCGTAATTACAAACTTAAGCAGTTAAGAAGCAATATAGGTCTCGCAACTCAGGACGTGCTTTTATACTCTGATACTATTGACGGAAATATAGCATACGGAGATACTGCTCTTCCTAAAGCTGATGTAGTGAAGTTTGCGCGTTTCTCGGCGGCAGATGAGTTTATTGATAAGATGCCGGAAGGTTATGATACGATAGTCGGCGAGCGCGGAGTCGGCTTGTCAGGCGGACAAAAGCAGAGAATATCTCTTGCAAGAGCTTTGGCAATAAAGCCGTCAATACTTATTCTTGATGATACAACTTCTGCGGTTGACATGGAAACAGAGAAGAAAATTCAGCAAAGTCTCAGAGAATTGGATTTTAAGTGCACTAAAATCATTATTGCACAGAGAATATCTACGACAAAGACTGCAGACAAGATTCTTGTTATGCAGGATGGCCAAATTAAGGAATCCGGTACACATAAGGAGCTTATAGCTCATGGCGGATATTATGCTGATTTGGTAAGACTTCAGACAGGTGAGGAGGTGACTGTAAATGGCTGATACAAACAGACGTAATACCTATAAACAGGATGAAGTTCTTGAAGAGCCGTTTAATATAAAACACCTTCTTCGTGCATGGGTTTATATACGTAAGTATTCTTCAAAGATGATTTTGGCTTTGATATTAAGTGCTATCGGTGGAATAGCTGCGCTTTTCTCGCCTAAAATTACGCGTATTGCTTTGGATGAGGTAGTTCCGGCAGGTGACAGAACTAGGTTGTTGAGACTTGTTCTGATTCTTCTCGGTGTCTATATGATAAGCATTATCTTTACTACAATTCGTTCGCGAATTATGGTAAAGGTGAGCCAGAGTATTATTTTTGATATTCGAAAGGATTTGTTTGCGCATCTTCAGAAATTACCGTTTACATATTATGATGACAGACCTCACGGTAAAATCCTTATAAGAGTAGTAAACTATGTTAACTCTGTATCCGATATGCTTTCCAACGGATTGATTAATGTGGTTCTCGAGATAATAAATATAGTATTTATTGTTGTTTTTATGTTTACTACCGATGTTAAGTTGGCAACGGTTGTAATGATCGGTATACCGTTTCTTGCTGTATTTATGATGTGGGTTAAAAATAAACAACGACGTGCATGGCAAATGGTATCAAATAAGAATTCCAATCTCAATGCATATTTGCAGGAGAATATTGTCGGTGCGCGAATCACTCAGATTTTCGCAAGAGAAGATGAGAATGCAGAGATTTTTGCCGGACTTTCGGATAATTGCCGTAAAACATGGATGAATGCATTGGTATATACAAACCTTGTATGGCCGGGAATTGATACTATTTCTGTTCTTGTTCGTGCTGCTATTTTTGTTGTAGGTGTATTGTTGTTCAGTCAGGGACAGGAAACACTCGGAACTATAGTAGCTATTTCAAGTTATGCTTCGAGATTCTGGCAACCTATCATGAATCTTGGTAATATCTTCAATAACTTCATAAATAACATTGCTTATCTTGAGAGAATATTTGAGACACTTGATGAACCTGTTGATGTTGATGATTGTCCGGGAGCCACTGAATTACCGGAAATTAAGGGGGAAGTTGAATTCAAAAATGTTACATTCTCATATGAGGAAGGTAAGGAAGTGCTTCATAATGTCTCATTCAAAGTTAATCCGGGCGAAAGTGTGGCGCTTGTCGGTCCTACAGGTGCAGGTAAGAGCACTATTGTAAGCTTGATATCGAGATTTTACAACTTGGATTCCGGTACAATTACCATAGACGGGCAGGATATTTCTAAGGTTACGCTTCATTCACTCAGATCGCAGATGGGAATAATGTTGCAGGACAGCTTTATTTTCTCCGGAACCATTGAAGATAATATTCGTTACGGAAAGCTTGATGCTACTGCTGAGGAGATAGTAAAAGCAAGTAAGGTGGTTTGTGCAGACAGCTTTATTCAGAACATGTCCGGCGGTTATAATACCGAAGTTAAGGAACGAGGTTCGCTTTTGTCACAGGGACAAAAACAACTTATTTCCTTTGCTCGTACACTTTTGTCTGATCCGGCAATTCTTGTTCTTGATGAGGCTACTTCAAGCATTGACGTTCAGACGGAACGTGCGCTTCAGAAGGGACTTGATGCAATGCTCAAGGGCAGAACATCTTTTATCATAGCACATCGTCTTTCAACAATAAAAAACTGTGACAGAATAATGTATATAGACGGCGGCGGTATTGCCGAAGTAGGTACTCATGATGAATTGATGAGCAAAAAGGGTGCATATTACAAGCTTTATTGCTCACAATTGGACGAGATAGCGTAGTTTTAATTTAACATTAAAGTAATATATATATTACTGTAGAATAGTATATAATTATTTTAGTTTTGATACTGGAGGTATTGTTATGGAAAAGTCAAAATTAAATATTTCAGTTGGTTTGCTTGGTTTTATTCTTTGCTTCTCAACATTTTTCGGAAGTTATATTCCTGCTATTCTCATAGGCGGATACATTCTTTTGAGAGAAGAGAATACTTGGATCAGAACTTTAGCTGTAAGAGTTCTTGCTTTACTTGTTATCTTTGGCGTTGCAAGTACTGTAGTTTACCTTATTCCTGACTGTTTAGGTGTTATTCAAAAATTCGTTGCTATTTTTAATTCGGACGGATTCTCTATCGGAGTTATCAGTAGAATTTGCAGCTTCTTAAGTACAGTTGTAAACTTTGCTAAGACATTGGTATTCCTTGGACTCGGTCTTACAGCTTTGAAGGGCAGCACAATTAAGCTTCCTATAGTTGACAACATTGTTAATAAGAATCTTTGATAGTTATTTTTATTGAAGTTTAAAACCCGCTTTCTGACTGATTGGAAGCGGGTTTTTTATGTTTTATCTTGCGTTTTTAATCAACTCGACTTCCATAAACCTTGTCGTCCACGATGTTGAATATGATATTAAGTCCTGCGTAGGAAAGACCGTATTGTCTGTCGGAAGCGGATATATATTGCGGGTTTGGATTATTGGAGAGAATCTCCGTAAGTGCTGTTATTTGAGTGTCAGTAAGCTTATCGCTTAAGTGCTTCATTGCATCATCGGAATATGTTACGTCAAGCCGTCTAAAGCTTTGGGTATCGGTAAATCCTCCGGAGGCGTTGCTTTTAATATCTGCATAAGGAAGATATGGTTTGATGTCGTAAATCGGTGTTTGGTTCATCATATCGATACCGCTGACATAAAGAACCGGTCCGTCCTTTGTATTTAAATCGACTGCTTCAAGCTTAACTGAAGTAAGTCCCAACGGATTTGGTCTGTTTGGTGATCTTGTGGCAAAAACACCGATGCGTTCATTGCCGCCGAGAATCGGTGGTCTTACCGTCGGAGACCATTGATGTGTTTTGTCACGACCGCTGAATCCTTCTGAAAATCCCCATATTATCCAAAGATGAGAGAATTTCTCTATACCTTTAAATGCGTTTTTGTCACGCCATTCCTTCTCGAAAACAATTTCTCCGCACAAATGCGGTGCCACTCCGCTTTGACGCGGCACACCGAATTTAGTTTCTAAATCACAATAGATACGGGCGATTGTTTTTAGTTCCATGTGATTATTTTATCTTTTTCTTTTCGAAAATGGAACCACACAATTTCGCCTATGTTCTGCCGTATGTTCCATACATATTTTTTTTACGTCATCATTAGAATAAAGACATCTACCAAATAAATGAATAGGAGAGATAATATGGAGGTAAAAGAGACAAACGCAGAGCTTCTTCGTACATTGGTAAGTGAAGGAGAAAAACCGATAATTCTTGATTTTTATGCACAATGGTGCGGACCGTGCAAGGTGTATGCCCCGATTCTGGAACAGTTCGCTTCCAAGATGAAGGATCAATGTATTATCCTTAAAGCTGATATTGATAAAGAACATGAACTTGCCAATCAGTTTAAAATTAAAAGTGTTCCGACTACAATTCTATTCAGTCATGGAAAACCGGTAATAAGAATGACAGGAGTTATGAATGACAGACAGCTTCGTGAAATTCTGTCGGAGAACACACATATGTGATTGAATTAATACCGTTCTTGTGGCAAAATAGTACGCGAGAGGGAGGTATCTTATATGGAAAATACTTATAATTCACCAAGACGTACGCTTACTGTTGCTTCAATGATTTGCGAGATATTGGTTGCTTTGGCAAGTGGATTTTTTACATTGATTTTCGGTGTGGTTTTGGCTTTGGGAATAGACCAACTTGAAGATGTGTTTTCCAGAGCGGAACAGGAACAGATGAATGAACTTTTTGTGTCTGTAGGTTTATCCTTTGCTGAAGCTCTTGAGGCAATTTGTGCAGTCTTTGTTGTTTTATTTATTATTGCAGCTATATTTGCCGTTATCTCGGTTATAGTGTCTGCAGTTAATATCAGTCGTTCAAAGCGTAATTATGTTACATTTAACGGTGATGCAATATTTAAGATAGTGATTAATGCTTTATGGGTATTTGGCTTGGCTGTCTTTTTTGTGATGGTACCTAATGTTATTTATTTTATTTTGTTGCTTTTGTTTGGCGCACCGATGGTTTTAAGCATTATTGTTTTGTGTAAAAAATTGGAAAGCCCGGATTCTGTTGCATATGGCAGTACTCTTGAGACTGATAATTCAGCAGAGAATGATATTTAATCATTGATGAGTTGACTTTTTTGAAATGTCGCATGTGCTCTGATGAGTATGTGCGACTTTTTTGTTGCTGATGTATCGAAAGTGTATAATATAAATCAGAAGCATGAAGTGAGGTTTTTCTTTGGCTAACAGTGAACTGATTAAGAATTTCGATAATATACGTAAATATATGAGCGACTTTTATGTCTACGGATTTAAGAGTCGTCTTGATTATGACACTAAAAGCAGCCGTACATATGATTATGAGAAACAGCGTATAACCAGTTGGCTCTCGGACTATATTGTTGAGAATTACAACGGTGATACTAAAAATGTTTCCGTGTCGGTTGATACTCGTAAAGCTGTTCATAATCCGTTATATAATGTTTTCAAGTCGAAGAGCTTTACGGATAACATGATTACCTTGCATTTTGTGATTATGGATATCCTTGATGAGAATGGTAAATACTTTACTCTTAAAGATATTATGAGCGCAATTGATGATAAGTACTTCGTAAGAGTTCTTGATGAGTCGTCGGTGCGTAAGAAATTGAACGAATATATCAATCTCGGAATTATAGAAACATATAAAGAGGGAAAAACTTCGTATTATGCAAGGAAGACATCATTGGAATACAGTAACAGAGATGTGTTGAATTTTTTCTCTGAAATTGCACCGTGCGGTGTTAACGGATCATACCTTTTGGATAAACTTGAGCCATCGGATGAAGAAGCGCTGACATTTAAGCATCATTATTTGAATCAAGCCTTGGATTCTGTTGTTTTGTATGAGCTTTTAAAGGCGATAACGGCTAAAGAAAAGATGGCAATATCATTCTCGGAGAACAAGCACACTGTTATTTTACCTTTGAAAATTTATGTAAGCAGTCAAACCGGACGTCAATGGGTACTTTGTCATGATTACGGTCTGAAAAAAATAAATACGATACGTCTGAGTCGTATTATCTCGATTGAAAATCTAAATGAGAAATGTTCTGAGTTTGATGATTATCTGTTTGAGTATTCTCAAATAATGGAATCAGTTTGGGGTGTCAGCATATATGGGAAAATGGAAACTGCAGAGCATGTTGATTTTACGATAATGTGGAAAAACGGTGAGAACTTTGTTTATGAACGACTGAAGCGAGAGAAGCGTAACGGCCGGGTAGTAAAACTGTCTGATAATACTGCAAAATTTTCCTGTGATGTGTATGACTGCAATGAATTGTTTCCTTGGATCAGGACTTTTATAAGCAGGATAGCAGAGATTAATTTCTCTGATAAAGAACTTGAGCAAAGGTTCAAGGATGACTTATCAGCCATGTATAAGATGTATGATTTGGAGGTGCCGAGTGATATTCAGTGAAGTTTACGGTGCCTACTATAATTGCGTGGCTGCAATATTGAGCGCAGCGTCAGAACGCCCGTTGGATGATAAGGATATAAATTATTTTGTAGCAAAATATGCTTTTAAGGATTCTTACCTCAATATTAATATGAGTAGTCTTAAAGATAAGTGGGGGCTGCTCAATTCAGAAGGACGAGCTGTAACAAAAAATGCTCCTACTATGCCGTTGACTACCCTGCAACTCAGGTGGCTTAAATCTGTGATGGCGGATAAAAGAGTAAGCCTTTTTGAGGAAAACTGCCAAGAAGTTTTGAATTCTCTGAAGGATGTTGAACCTTTGTACAAGGATGAAAGTATTGTTATCTTCGATAAGTATGCTGACGGCGATGATTATGATGATTTAAATTATCGCAGGAATTTCAAAGCTGTTTTAGCAGCAATTCACAATAAGAAAGTTATTGAGATTCAGTATAAATCAATCAGCGGAAAGCTGAGCAATTTAACATTGAGTCCGTGTAAAATCGAATATTCGTTGAAGGATGATAAATTCAGACTGTTTGCATGCGTAAAGAATAAATCCGCAGTATTGAGAATGTCACATATTCTTACCGTAAGCGAGACTGAAGGAAATTATTGTTCCGTAATTACTCAAAACAGTAAAAGTGTAACTGTAGCATTAAGAGATGATTTAAGCGGATTAAGTCGTAATGTGCTTGAAAGAGTAATGCTTCAGTTCTCACATTATAAGAAAACTGCCGTAAAAACAGGTGAGAATGAATATGAGGTAACAATAGAATATGATGACGGTGACGAGACAGAAGTACTTATTCAACTACTGTCATTCGGACCGCTTATTAAGGTTACTGCACCTGAGTCTTTTGTGGATATGATAAAGAACCGACTTCGAAAACAACTCGAAACAGGAATGTTTTGATTCGCAATTTTTTTTCCGTGATAAAAAAATACAAAACTTATAAACTGACATCGTAAGGTTAGTAACGCTTAAGTGAGTTGCCGCGATGGCATGAAAAAGTGACCTCACAATGTTGTACGACTGATGCTGATACATTACAGAAGGCGCTACAGCACCTTACTCACAATTGGTATTACTTTCAAATCGACAGGAAACCAATGCGATTGTCAGTCAAAGATAGGCTTTGGAGCTTATCAAAAGACAAATATACTTATGAGCTTGTCTGCTTCAAATCAGGTTCATATGCGAGTTTCTATCAGGAACTTAAGAACCTTTTTGAATTCCTTGTCAGAAAGTGACTTGAGAGAAGTAGAGATTCTATAAGATGAATACGGGTTGCGGCCCTTATAAGTGTATGACAATCGCTGACTCGAATTAAATTAACGGAGGAAAAATATATGAGAAAAGTAATTGTACATGATGATGAGATTGGTATTGAGATTAAGAAAGGTAAGTTCAGCAGAATACTTGAGGGCGGTGTTTACTATGCATGGGGTGATAAGGAGATAATTGTTAAGAAGAATTATTCCAGAATTGAGTTTGATAACATGGATAAGAATGCATTTGCAAAAAACAAGTCTGTTGCAAATAAGGTTTATGAGAAAAATATTGCATCTGATGAAGTTCTTATTCACTTTGTTGACGGTATTTATCATGGATGGTGTATAGGTGCAGCAAGAAATTTCTATTGGAAGAATGCGGGCGATTATACCTTTAAGAGCATTAATATCAGAAATATAATAGTTGATGAGTCAGAAGTTGACAGAAGTGTTCTTGAGAAAATGGTATCAGACTATCTCAGAAAGGTAAAAGTGGATGAGGGTATGGTTGCTCTTGTTTTTGTAGACGGTAAGTTCTACAGAAAACTTGAGGCAGGTACATACTTTTACTGGAATATTGATAAGGATGTAACAGTGAAGATTTTTGATACCAGAGTTATGAATTTAACACTGACTAAGCAGGAACTTGTTACTTTGGATAAGGTAACATTGCGTCTGAATGCGACAGTGGAATATGTGTTTTCTGATATAGTCAAGTATGGTACAGAAGTAAGAGACGGTCTTACTGTTCTTTATCAGAAGGCTCAGCTTGCTTTGAGAGAGGCTGTCAGCGAGGTGAAACTTGATGATTTGCTTTCTGACAGGGAACAGCTTACTAATAGAATTTTTGACAGCATTAAATCAAGTGCAGAGGAACTCTTCATTGATGTTAAGAGTGCTGCAGTGGTTGATATTATTTTGCCTGGTGAAATAAGGGATATTATGAATACGGTTCTTGTAGCTGAGAAGAAAGCTCAAGCAAGTAATATAGCAAGAAGAGAGGAAGTAGCTTCTACCAGAACACTTCTTAATACTGCTAAGCTTATGGATGAGAACAAGACATTGTATCACCTTAAGGAGCTTGAATATATAGAGAAAATCTGTTCAGGCGCAGGCAAGCTCACTATTGGCGGAAAGAACGTTATTAAGCAGTTAACTGATATGATAGCAGAAGAGCAGTAAATTGAGTTGCCATTGAGAACTGTGTTATAATTCTTATCATAAACAGCTTAATAAAGGAGACTTACAGTATGAAGGTGTTAATGATAAACGGAAGTGCACATGAGAATGGTAACACAGCGGTGGCGCTTAACGAGATGAAAAAAGTATTTGCTCAATACAACATAGAGACTGAAATAATTCAAATTGGCAATAAGTCAATCAGAGGATGCGTAGCCTGTGGTTCTTGTGGAACGACAGGCAAATGCATTTTCGATGATGAAGTGAATATGATTGCGGATAAATTGGAAAAGGCTGACGGTTTTGTTGTAGGTACTCCTGTATATTATGCTTCGGCCAATGCTACGGTAGTTGCTCTTTTGGACAGATTGTTTTACAGCAGTAGATTTGATAAGCGAATGAAAGTCGGTGCTGCCGTTGCTTCAGCACGAAGAGGCGGAATAACAGCTACTTTCGATGAGATTAATAAGTATTTTACAATCAGTGGTATGCCGGTTGCATCAGGACAGTACTGGAACGGAATTCACGGTAACGGCGGATGTAATGATGCACTTCAGGATGAAGAAGGACTTCAGATGATGCGTACACTTGCTCAGAATATGGTATTTCTTATGAGATCAATTGAATTAGGTAAGGAGAAATACGGATTACCTCCGGAAGAAATACATGCATGGACTAATTTTGTTCGCTGATAAGAGATATCAATAACGGATCTTCGACAGAGTAGAAACATCATCATTACAGACATTTTACTTTATACTCTGTTTGTGCTATTTTTATTTTATTATTACATATATTTAGGAGATACAGATAAAATGAATCAGATTATAACAAGCTTATTGGAAACAGATGCATATAAATTCTCAATGGGTCAGGCTATTTACCATCAATTCAGTGATTATAAGACGACATGGTCATTCAAATGTCGTAATGAGGATGTGCATTTTACACCAGAGATGGTGGAAGAGATTAAAAGACAGATTTTGTTATATTGTGATCTCAGATTTCAAGAGGATGAACTTGAATATTTGCATAATATTACATGGATAAAGGGTTCCTATGTTGATTTTTTGAGATTGTGGAAGCCTCGCTATGCTGATTTTGAGATTACTACAGATGCTGATTGCGGTCTTGCTATCGAGACAAAGGGAACTTGGCTTAATACATCAATGTACGAGATTCCTACGCTTGCTATCGTTAATGAAGTATATTTCAGAATGGCTTATGATTACGAGGATTTAATGGAAAGCTTCAGAGAGCGTCTCAATGATAAGATAAGTAAACTTGTTGCAGGTGAATTTGATTTGGGTGCATTCAGTGAGTTCGGAATGCGTCGCCGATTGTCAGGTGAGGCACAGGCTTTGGCAGTTCAGGAACTTGCTAAGGCTAAATATCCTACATCTACTTTTGTCGGAACTTCAAATGTTTATCTTGCAAAGAAGTTTGGTCTTACTGCCGTAGGTACAATGGCACATGAGTGGATTATGTGTGTCGGACAGGGTAATCATAAACACAATCCTGCATATTCTAACTGGTATGCATTGGATGCATGGGTAAAGGAATATGGTGTCCTCAACGGTACTGCTCTTACTGATGCAATTACTACAAAGTGTTTCTTGAAGGATTTCCAACTTACATATGCAACTTTGTTCAGCGGTGTTCGTCATGACAGCGGAGATCCGTATGAGTGGGGCGATATGATGATTGAGCATTATAAGAAACTTGGAATAGATGCTAAAACCAAGACGCTTTTGTTCAGTGACAGTCTTGATTTTGAGCGAGCTACCAATATTAACAAGTATTTTAAGGGTAAGGCAAAAGTCGCTTTCGGAATCGGAACATATATTGCAAATGATACCAAGGTAGAACCTTTGAATATTGTTATGAAGACAACTGCATGTAACGGAATGGATGTTGCCAAGATATCTGATGTAGAAGGAAAGGGTATGTGTAAAAATCCTGATTATATTCACTACCTTAAGCGTTGTATAGAATGGCGTATGACTCACGAAGAGAATACAATCAGATAAAATACTTTGAATTTCAAAATAATATGTTTTTATTCGCCTTATTGTACATTTAATTACGTTCTCATTGGTGTATATTATAATTACTGAATAAGAAATGTTAATTAATTCTTGCTTAAAGGAGGGATGCATATGTTCAGATCAGGACGTAATTCAAAGAATATGCCGGGACAGTTTGATGCACCTAAGCACAGAAGATTGGTGTTGAGACTGATTTGGGGTATATTGTTGTGCATAATAATTCTCGGCGGCGTAATCGGCGGCGTAACTTGGAAAAAATTTTTGAAGGCAAAAAATGCAGCTACTGTCGGACTTATAGATGCGGTATCCAATCGTGTTAATAAATTTGTTGATAACAATATTATCGGACAGGAAGGTGAAGTAACTACCGAGACAAAGATTAATCTGAAGGATGTTCTTGATATAGAGCAACTTTCAACTTTGGATTATAACTACAGCGGTATTTGTCCTTTAGTCGGTGAGAATGGTAAGATTGTTTATTATATTGCTTACGACGGCATAATTCATTATGGTATTGATTTATCTAAGATGAAGGATCCGGTAGTAGATGATGATAAAAAGACTATTACTATTACTATTCCGGATGTGGAAATGCAGGGAAATCCTGAGATACTTGTGAAATCTTTGGATTACTTGTTTATAGATGAGTCAGCCAATATACCTCAGACCGCTGCAACCGCACAGGAGTTTTGTGAGACGGCAATATTAGATGCGGCTCGCAACGATGAGAAGCTTTTGCAGAACGCAAGAGATAACACTTATTCGGAGTTTGTAGCTCTGAATAAACCTCTGATTAATATATTTTTCCCTGATTATGAGCTCATAGTAGAGTGGGATGTTTAAGGAGGTGTGATAAATGAAAAAGAACAGACTGATACTTTTTATTACCACTGTTTTAATGTCTTCGTTTATATTTACCGGATGTTCATTAGAAGAGATAGAGGAATATTGCCATTATATTTTTAATGACGGAGAAATAGTTCGAGAGACGGAGCCTGAAGATGCTTCTGAAGAAACGACAGAGCCGACACCGGAACCGACACCGATTGTATATCTTCCTGAGAAGACTGATATAGATTCGATTTGTCAGTTAGCAACTTTGGATTGTTATTATAATTGTGTTGCAAAATCAGTCAAATTCGGCGGAAGCGGTCTTGCTCATATGGGTGAGAAGGACAGGAAATTTTGGATTGAATATACGGCAACTGCAAGGGTCGGAATTGACGTAGCAAAAGTAAAAATGACTATTGATGAGGAAAAAAAAGAGATTCATATTACTTTGCCGTCTGCTCAGATTATCGGAGAAGTAAATGCTGATCCTAATTCATATGATATCAATCAGCTTATTACAGAACCGGATAATTGGCTTAATGAGAATCCTATTGATGCTTCAGATGTTACCGAATCAATAAATCAATCTCTGAATGAATTAAGAGCTGAGATATCAAATGATACAGCTTTGATGGAAAGAGCAAGAAACAGAGCGAAGGATTTAATAAAAAACTATATAGGCGAACTGGCAGATTTGTCAGGAGAACCATACAAGATTGTATGGGAAGATGCAAGTGAGATTGAGCAATGATTTTATTAATATAAGTTTGCTTTACAATATTAACAATTTATAAACGTACTTAGGTTGCGGATTGACGCAAGTTGTAAACCATAGGTAGAATTTTTTTCAAATTAATGGTTATAACTTGTGTCTTTTTTTCGCGCGAAAAACACTCCTTAAAATGGCGAGAATTGATTTTTCGTACTATTTGACTGGAGGAGATATGGAAGTAATGAACGGTCTCAAAACTATCAGAAGACAATGCAATTTCTCATTGTCTGAATTAGCTAATACATTTGGAGTAACAAGGCAGGCGATAAGCGCTTGGGAAAACGGAAAGAAGCCTATACCAAGGCAGAGAAAAGAACAAATAGCTGAGTTCTTTGGGATTGAAGAGAAATACTTAGATGAGATAACAGTTAAACAGAGGGAGGAGATAATAAATAAAACAATGTACAGATTTTCTTCTGATTGGAGAGATAAGTACAGATACAGACCGATTGACAGCACTAAAATGTGTACGGAGTATCACTTTGAAGAAAGAAAAATCAGTGAAGATCGTGAATTGGAGGAAGTACTTAAAGATTTCAAATGTCTTGAGAAACGACTGAGCGTTTTAAAGGAAAGACGTAAGAACATGAGTGAAGAATTGTGGATAGATTTCATAAGGTGTAATAACGGTGTTCTTACAAGAATAACAACAATACTTGAGAATATAGTTGCATCAGATAAACAAGTATTAATTAAACAGTATGAAGTAATAAATAATGAATTGGCAAGATTGGAACGTATTTTAACAGAAATAAATAACTGAACAGTAAAGGAGGAAATGCTTATGGATTATGAATCAAAGTTAATGTGTCCCGAATGCGGCGGCAGTAATGTTGACAGTGATGGTTTTTGTACTGATTGCGGTGCAAAGGTATTAGGGGGCAGCATGGGAAATGTTGCCCCTGTGTCTCAAACTGAACATTATAATCAGGGGGGGGTCGAATGTAAAAAGCCAAAACAAAAGCAAAAGCAAAAGAAGAAATTACCTTTTGCTTTAAGAGTGGTTCTGTTCTTTGTTAAGGGAATAATTGCTGTTTCTCTTCTTTTTGTAATAATAGTCATTATATATGCTTGTACATCTTCTTATGCCGAAGTGAAGCAGTCTAAAAGTCAGACCGCAAAACAAACTGTAAATACCGTTAAAGCAGAAGTATCTCCTGATTTGGTTGAATTCTTGGATTCATATGAGGAGTTTGTAGATATGTACTGTGCTTTTATGAAAGATATATCGTCAGGAAAGAAGAATATTATCGACAATTATGATGAGTACAGTAAGATGCTCACAGCATTGTCAGAATATGAGCAGGCTCTGACAAAAATTAATGTGTCTGATTTGAGTACTGCTGATTATGAATACTATATTGAGGTAACTGCAAGAATAAGCGGTAAATTGATGAATGCAATAAATTAAACATGAGGTGATTGTATGAGTATTATTAAGTGTTTGGAATGTGAGGGCTCCTATTCAGATACATTGTTTTCCTGTCCGCATTGCGGTTATACGCCGACTGTGTTTGTTTGCAAATCCTGCGGAGAGATAATAGGTAAGGATTTTAAAACCTGTTTAATGTGCGGAGATTCAATTCACGGAAGTGTTCCTAATAAACCTTCAACTGTAGACAATACTTTGATGAAGGTGGATAATTACTCATCGGTAATTGCGGAATCATCGGATATTGAAGAAGTAAAAAAACTTCAGAAATTAATTACTTCAACAGAGGATCAGATAGATCTGTCGGAGGTTTTGCAATTTACAGAGAATAAGTTGAATGAACTGGTCACCTTACAAGAGAAAGATAAGCGATATCAAGCGGGTATTCGTCAGTTTGAGAATAAAAATTATGTACAGGCTCTTCAAATATTTGAGAAACTTGGTGATTATCTTGATTCTGAGGAGAAAACTGCCATTTGCACCAATGAAGTAAAAAAAGCAGAACAGAAGAAGAAAAAGAAAAGCAATGTTATTATACTGTCAATTTGTTCAGTTGCTTTGGTTACAGCCGTAATTTTACTTGTTACCAAAAAGATCATTCCCGAAAAGCATTATAACAAGGCTCAGGAATACTATGACAGCGGTGATTATCTCTTGGCCGAAGAAGAGTTTACTGCTGCAGGGAAATACGGTGATTCTGAGAAGATGGCAGTGCTCTCACATAAGGCTGCATTATATCAGGATGCTGAAACGGCATTGGCATCGCTTGATTATGCTGCTGCTGTCAGTCTGTTTAAAGAAGCCGGCGATTATATGGATTCCGGTGAGCGAGCATTATCTGCTTGTTCTGATTGGGCTGATTATGCTTTCGCTAATGAGGATTATGAGACTGCATATCGTTTGTATCTTGATATGGAGGATTCATCAAATAAGCGTATAGAGTGTGGTAAGGGATTAATTGAACAGGGTAATTATGAGTTGGCACTTGAAGTATTTACACCTATATCAAATTCGTATACTGCTTATACAGAAGCTTTGTTGGCGCTTGAGAATGAAGAATATCTTGATGCTATAGATGCCTTGGCCAGGGCGAACAATATAGACGGTGTCTTATCTTTACGGGATGAGGCATATTATGGTCAGGCTGAGAAATATATGGAAGAAGGTGAATATGGAAAGGCTTCTGTTTTTTACGGTAATGCCGGCAGATATTTGGATGCTCCTGAAAAGAAGAAGGAAGCGGATTATCAGAACGGAATCAAATTTTTTAACCAAAAAAAATATATTGATGCTCTTGAGATTTTTAGATTGATTGCTGAATATAAGGATTCTCAGGAATATTATGACAACTCAGAACTTATGTATGCTGAGAAATTGTATAATGATGGCTGTTTGAATGAGGCTGAGATTCATTTTGAGAATCAGGCCGGCAGAGAATACGACAATGTCTCTGCGGATGCAAGGTTGGAAACATTAAATAAGTATTCGGCATTTGTAGAGGTATGCGGTGACTGGAAGGCTTCGCACGGCTATATGCAGACCAAAGATATTACCGGTGGATATTCTACAGAGTGGAACATTGATTCTGACGACTATAGGAGAATTCTTACTGATTGCAGTGTGCATATTCAGTGTCATATTGAAAATGATACCGTCAGGATGTGTGTTACTTATTCATACTTCAGATATACTAATTTTTCCGTTGTTGCAGATTTGTTGAATAGGGAATTGCACGAGAATTATGTGGAAATAGATAATTTTACTTCGTTTGGAAGTTCGATTAACCTCTCGGATTATGAGACTCTTCGTTATTCTAACGGAAAACTGTATATAGATTATAAGCAGACTGTGACTCCGACATCTTATTCTAAGGAAGAATATGTAAGTAATTATTCATATGAGCACGAGTAATGTTTTGCTTTCTTTAATGATGAATTAAGTCTATAATAAATGCATGAGAAATATAGATTTTGGAATGCCGACATTAATAGAGATCAGTTCACTTCATGAAAATGTTGAATTATGTAAAAGGCTCGGACTTAAGTTTATTGAGCTTAATATGAATTTCCCTGAATATCAGCTTGATAGTTTGGAGGAGAGAATTGAGGAGATATATCAAGAGGCTGATAATGCCGGAATTTATTACACGATTCACCTAGATGAGAATTTGAACATTGCCGATTTTAATCCTTTGGTAAGAAATGCTTATTCTGAGACGGTGCGCCGTACGATTGAGGTTGCAAAGAAACTGTATCCTCTTTATGAGAAGTACGGAAGATACACTGAACAGGCACTTACAATTAATATGCACATGAATCACGGTATATATATCACTCTCCCGAATCGTAAGGTTCAATTATACGCAGAGAAGAAAGATGTATATATGGACTTTTTCAGGCATTTTATAAAGGATGTCGAGACATGGATTGGTGATTTCAATATTAAAATAGTAATTGAAAATACAGATGGTTTTAAGGATTATGAGATCACAGCCATAGATGAACTGCTGAAAAGTAATTATTTTGGACTTACTTGGGATATAGGTCATTCAAAGGCTGTTAAGGAAAAGGATGTTGCTTTTATTGAATCACACATGGATAAGCTAATTCATATGCATGTTCATGACGGAACGGAGGAACCGCCTAAGAATCATTTAGCTTTGGGAACCGGGTCGATTAATCTTACTCAGCGTCTTGATACCGCAGAATGTGTTCGTGCCAAATGTGTACTTGAGACTAAAACGATAGTTGCTCTCGAGAAATCTGTAAGATGGTTGGATAAAGAACTTATAAAAGAGTAAATAAAATGCCTCGGAATCAATTTGACTCTGAGGCATTTTCGATATTAATAAGTTATCAATGATTATCTAATTCTTCTTTTGCCAAATCGAGAATTTCTTCAGGACTGTATATAGGAATACATGCTATTTTGGAATCCGGATTATCTTCGCGGTATCCTCCCATATCATCGTTTACATAGATAGTGTCATCGTTGGCACCGATCATATAAGAAATATCAGCAACGATTTCGCCGCTTTCCTTAGAAATCATGAGAGTAATATTATCTAAGCCGCCTACAAAATAGTAATCCTTGTTTTGGATGCAGGATGTATAATAATAACCTGATGTATTTGTAAATTGTGAAAGGAGTTTTCCGGTGTCACTTTCAAATAATTCAACATCACCGCTATTGCGATTAATGAAGAATAATGAGTGATCTTCCGAGAAACAAATAGAGTTGATGTCGTTCCAATCTATGTCAGGATATTTTCCTTTGAGCTCATCCATTTCATCTTTATAGCCTGGTGTTATATAGTCGTTTATATGCAGAATGCTGACATCACTCGGGAGAGAATCAACTGATTTAAAGTTTGGCGAAGATGTAATTCTGTATATTTGTACGCTTGCAGAATTCTGGTTTGCAACCAGATATGTATTGTAATACCAAACGGCATATTTAGTATTAGGTGATTTAATACCGAATAAACTCTGTCTGGTCGGCAAAAGACCGTCGGCGGTATAACCGGTTGCTTCAACCGTACCATCAGTCAAGAAAACAGTACAAATATTTTCAAGCAAATATGTACTTACTATGGAAGAAGAAAAAGATGAACCGAATTCTATTTTACCTGTATAAATGTTAATAGCTTCTATGGAATTACCGTAAACCTGGAATATCCATTCAGGATGAATATCATCGCTGTGAAGGATATCTTGATAACCGGTAGATGATGTTACTGTTTCCCACAATTTCATCAGTGGATATGATGGTTCGCTTGTGCTGTTGATATCGGTCGTGTTTTCTTGTTCATCCGAAGCAACGCTGTTTTCATCGTTATTCTCATCATCGGATACTGTGTTATCGTCCGGTAATTCGGTTTCCGTGGAATCTTCCGGTATTTCTTCACTTTCTTCCGGAATATCAGAATTCTCTGACACTTCTTCACTATTTTCGGAATCTTCCGAGGTGTCATCAACAATCTCATCTTCTTCGTTTGCATCAGATATAACAACCTCATTACCGTAATCAGGATTTAATGTAAGAGCGAGGGTAGAGTGTCCCATAGCATTGTAGCCGTTCTGATTTAAGGAAATGCACAGAATGTTATCATAAAAATTAACAGCTTCAATCAGATTTGAACCGATGCATTCATAATAAACAAGCTCACCGCTGCTTACTGAATATATATTGAGATAGTTTTCACATTCCTTATCGGAACTTACTTCTATTATATCTCCGGTCATGAATACCAAATAGTCATCAACCATATGAATATGTGACATATTGTAATCATCAAAATCTAAGGTTTTAACAAGAGATAAAGACTCAAGGTCATAAATACTGATTGTTGTATCAGCTTTACAGATAATCTTACTGTTATCATTACTTATTGCTATAATTTCCGGACTTATGTCCAATGTGCGTGACTCACCGTTAGAGAGCTTCAATACCGTAACTGTGGTGTTATAGGAGTCAAACGATGATTCTCTGCATACAAAATAATCATCTCCTGCAAACAAAAATTCATCTTCGGAATAAATACCGGAATAAGTTCCGACAATACGTAATGTTTCACAGTCGATAAGCGTACATTCGAAAGATGATGTGCGGTAGGCTGAATATCTGCCGGAAGGGGAGGCATTCATCTCGTAGATTGTATTACCGAGTGATATATTGTCGCATAAATGAAACTGTGTTCCGTTATCATAAAGATGCAGAATGTTTGTTATCAAACGCTGAGCCTTAGGAGTATAATGCATTTCAATGCCATCAATTTCAGTCGCGGAAAGATAAGCGGTTCTCAAAGCTTTAATCGGGTCTGTTTCACTTTCTATTTCAGCAATATCAGCTTGTGCTTGTGACTGATTCAGAATAAGCTGTGCCTTTTGTTCTTCCAAAGTTTCATTCTTGCTGGCTATTTCTTCATTTTTATCTATAATAACTTCATTTTGTTTTGCAATATAAACAGCGGAACCAAAACCAATGGCGCCTATCAAAAGACTTACACCTGCAATAACCGTTGATAAAACAATCTTCCTTCTTACTTCAATCTCATGATGTCTTCTGCGCAAATCGTCGAAATTAACATTATACATTCTTGCAAGAAGTCTGAATATTTCAGTATCTGCTTTTTTGTTTATTTCTTTTTTGTTTTTTCCTCTGAAATCTGCTGCGAGAGGATCAAGTTCTGTTTTTTGAATTTCAATGGTTCCGTCTTCATTAACAATTTCTTTCTCCGAATATTTCATTAACTCAGGGAATGATTCATCCGGTTCTCCTTCGGCAAGGACAAGCAGAACACGCTCTCTTCCGTGTAATTGAATAAAAGTAGAAATCTCTTTCTTACACCATTCGGATTGATTAAGACGCGGAGTACATATTACAATAAGCCAGTCGGAATTATTGAGCGCTTCAACAATCGGATCTTCAAGATTGGTTGCCAAAGGAAGTTCTTCCTCATCTCTGAAAACACGTTTAATCTTGCGTTCTCCGTTTACGAGTGTAGCTTTAAGCTTGGACGGCAGTCTGAATGCTTCAAGTCTTTTGTGCAGCATCTCTGCAACATATTTATCTGTATCTGAATGTCTGTAACTTATAAAGGCATCATACTTAAACATGATTTTTTCCTTTCTCGAAAAGAACGAATTACAAAATAATACAATCACTCTATTATACTATATTAAATCATTGAGAGGTTGAGAAAATCACCTTTTCGTGCAATAATGTTCTTGAAATATACATTTGGGTGGGGCTATGTTTACAAGAATATCAGATAAAAAAATAAATAAACTCGGACGGTGCATTGTTCAGAAAGACTATTCAGAATTTTTCTGGACCGGTTCAGGCATCGAGTTTATTACCGATACTGCAAATATAATTTTAGATGTCGAAGCCGAATACGCCGGGCTTGATATCTGGCTTACCGTAGAAGTTAACGGGGCTCTTGTTCAGCGTGTGATGCTTCTTCCGGGTAAGAACAGAATCGGAATTTTGCATAGCATGGAAGAAGGAAAGGATAAGCGTGTTCGCATACTTAAAGAGACGCAACTTGATGTTGATGCGCCTCACTATGTCAGATTTTTAGGATTGACGGATTTTGAAGGGAATGAGATTTCTCTCAAGGAACCGCCTCATTACGATATGCAAATTGACTTTTACGGCGACAGTCTGACTACCGGCGAAGGTCTGTACGGAAAAGAGGGTGAGATGGATTTCGCAGCTGTCTACATGGGCTTCAGGAACGGCTATGCAAGAATTACTTCAGATGTACTTAATGCGAATTATCGAGTATGTTCGCAGAGCGGCTGGGGTGTTAAATCCGGCTTTGATAATTGTATTTTAAAGACAATTCCGAGCATATATAAATACACGGACGGTAAAAGTATTCAGTATGATTTTGCTTCCAATCAAGCTGATTTTGTTGTAATTAATTTGGGTACCAATGATTGGGGGGCATTTAACAGTGAGGCTTGGATATCCCCTGAAGGTAAGATGTACAAACTGAGACTTGATGAGAATAAAAAAGCTTACCCTGAGGATGCCGAGAAGTTTATTGAAGCTGCAGTTGCTTTCCTAAATGAGCTTCAGGTTAAGTACAGAGATTCGAAGTTTGTCTGGATGATCGGTATGTGTCCTAATGGGATTCATGAATATATCAGAACGGCAATAAGCAGATGCTCTGAACCTGAACGTGTCAGATTCCTTGAGGTTGAGTCGTCTGTTGATTATGGTTCCAGGGAACATCCGGGTCCGATAGGACATCGAGATGCTGCAGATAAGCTTATACAGTGCATTAAAAGTTTTTAATTTGCTTAGCAGAATAGGATAATCAGTATTCAGTTTCTCTGTTTTTGAGTGTCAAATGGTTCCTGTATCGTATTCGATACAACAGTCGGTGTGAGTAATCGGAACGATAGTAGTGTCTTTCTCTTGTTTAGGATAACAAGCGGGAATCCTCGGTTCTTCAAGTGCCGAGATGAAAGCGCC
>JAKSRF010000020.1 GCA_024403755.1 Clostridia bacterium | reverse complement strand
CCGACAATACTTAGCTGGAGACGGCTCGGAAAGATAGGTTGCTGCCAGATTAAATAAGTCCTTTCACGGAGTAACGTGAAGGGACTTTTCTTTTGCTATATTTTATTGCAAATTTTCAAAATGATTGATAGAATTTTTTTATGACAAAATAACGGGGGTCGTTATAATGAAGAAGATACTTATTATTGATGATGATAGAGAGCTTCTTGATTCTACTTCAAAGCTTTTAAGAAATTATTCATATGATGTAATAGTTGCGCCTGACGGTAAAACCGGTTTGGCTAAGGCAATGAGCGAGAATCCTGATTTAATCCTTTTAGACTGGATGATGCCTGAATATAACGGTCTTGATTTCATGAATGATTTCGAGAAGGTTGATAATTACAATACTCCTGTTATTTTTGTAACTGCCATGGGTGAAGGTATTAATACTGATAATTACGAAGTAGATGCGCTTAATTCAGGTGCTGTTAAGTATATTTCCAAACCTTATAATGCAGCTGTATTGTTATCCAGCATAAAATCCTTCTTAAGAATACCTAAGGCCGATGCTGCAGAAGCTGCAGGCGATTCCCAGAGACATATATATAATGACGGTGAACTTATTATCGATCATAATCAGAAGCAAGCCTTCAGATTTGATGAGAGCCTGAAGCTTACAAGTAAGGAATTTGAATTACTTGCTTATCTGGAGAAGCATGCAGGTGTAGTTGTTCCGAGAGAGGATCTTCTCCATAATGTTTGGCAGTATGATTTTTTCGGCGATGTAAGAACTGTTGATGTTACAATTCGTCGTACCAGAGAGAAGATTGAAGTTGTTGATATGTCAGATTCTGTTAATGCTTCGCAGTATCAGAATCAGTATAAGTATATAAAGACAAGAAGAGGCATAGGTTATTATTTCCCTAAGCAGGTATAATTTCTTTTCTATTTGGTTAGTTTATGTTTATAGCAGTTTTCTATGCAGTGGACAGAGCTTTATTAATTAAAGTACTGTCTATAGTACTTATTTTTGCTTTGGGCGCTTTTATAGGTGCTCTTCTTGTGTTACTCGGATTTAAAGGAAATAAGAAGAGTAAGAAAGTTGCAGACAATAACGAGAAGAAAATTAAAGAAACAGTTATTACAGCTGTTAAATGCGGCATTTTGGATAACCTCGGTGTAGGTATAGTAGCCTATGACGATTCAGAACCTGAGCCGGTTTACTATAACAAATTCTTCAAGAAGTTTGCCGGAGAGGATATTCCTCAAAATCTTGACGATTTCTATAAGAAATATGATAACAATGAAGTTGAGAGCGACAGATTTAATCTTCTTTTGAAGAAGAGAGATCAGCAGCACAGCAATGATGAGATTCGATATACTTTTGTCAGAGACGACAAAATATATGAGATAAAGAATCTGAAGGTACATAATCCAAATAGAGTCAGCTCGGGAGTTGATGTTCAAGAGAACAGAGAATCGAGCGGTATCAGACTGTTTGAGAAGATGCTTGAGGAGTGCAATGTTTTTCAGATAGAGGATATCTCTAATGCACCTGAACATGTTAAAAGTCAGATGGACTATTCAGCGACTCTTTCTCATCAATTGAAAACACCGATTACAATAATAACGAATACAATTGAAGCAGATAAGAATATTGATAAAGACAGCTATGATATTATTATGCGTGCTTGTCAGAGAGTAAACGAGACGGCGAAAGCTTTTACAAAATTCTCACAAGAGAATTTCCACTTTCAGACCACTCCGGTTGCTCAATGCATCGATGGTGCTCTTGAACGTGTAGAATTCTATCCTCGAAGAAATGAGGTAAATCTTGTCGTTAATTATGAGCGCAATGATTTTCAGATATTTTGTGATGTTGAATGCATAATTACAGTAATACAGAATCTTATTACTAACGCAATAAAGTATATTGATTACGAAGGTAAAACCGAACCGCACGAGATTAAAATCAATGTAAGAAATGATGAGAACAGCAGCGGAAATGCGATAATTTTGGAAGTTGCCGATAACGGCAGAGGAATACCTAAAGACGATTTAAGCCATGTTTTCGAGGGATTCTTCCGAGTAGACAGATCCGGATCGCAAAAGGACGGCGGTACCGGTCTCGGTCTGACAATTGTTGAGAAGATGACTAACAGACATTTGGGTAAAGTACAGGTTATATCAAGTGTTTGTTCAGGATCATGCTTTATGGTAACACTGCCGACAGCCAAGAAAATCATTACGGATGCGTATAAGGCAGCAAAGGATAACAATGAATCAGAGAAACAGATATATAAGGATGCTTCCAAAGTCCTTGTAAGTCAGATAAATTATGCGCTTGAAACTATAAATGTTGAAGAAGGAAAAGAATACACTCCTGACAGCGATCTTGTGAATCTTGTATCGAAAATTGACGATAAGCAATTTGATGAAATAGTAAATGATTATCTGGTAATTGACAGCTTCGAAGACGAATTCGATGATTTCGATGATTTTGATGCAATTGATTCCGGAGATGAAGAAAATGATTTCTATGATGATGCAGACGTTCTGTCTTCAGAAAAAGAAACAGAGGCAGATGAGCACATTAATGAAACTGAAGCAAGTTCAGATGTAAGTTCAATTGATTCTGAAGAAGAAGCAAAGCAAACAGCAGAAGAAGAGAAAGCACGTAATCTTGAGCTATTGAGAGAACCTGTTGTTCAAATGGTGAAGCGCAAACAGGAGATTGAAGCGCAAAGACTTGAGGAAGAAAGCAGTACAAAGGAATATGTAAAGAGCGAAGCAAAGGAAGTAAGTGCGGAATCAACAATTGCTCTTGATGATAATGAAGCTGTCGAAGAACCAATGCGTTTGAGAGAAAAAACACAATATTCATTATCAAAAGAAAAAGAAAATGATGATTTATCTCAGAGAGAAGAAAAAAATGAAAAAACTTCCAAAGATTCGGTGATGATTCACCCTGAGATGAAAAAAAGTGCTAAAATAAAGAGAAATTTTTTTAAGAACCAAGATAAATAAAACATATGGGAGATTAACCAGTGTATTCATATAAAATAAACGGCGGAAAACCATTAAAAGGCGATATAAACATCAGCGGCAGTAAAAATGCCGTATTGGGAATTATAGCAGCAGCAATGACCATAGACGGTCCTTGTGTGTTGGAAAATGTTCCTGACATATCCGATGTAAGAGTAATGCTTAATCTTTGTTCATCATTGGGTGCAAAGATAGAGTATATAGACGAGCATACAGTAAGCATAGATCCGACCGCTATTAATACCACAGAGGCAACAAGTGCGGATGTATCAAGGATACGAGCTTCTTACTATTTGCTCGGTGCCTTGCTGGCACGTTCGGGAAAAGCAACATTGAGATTACCGGGAGGCTGTGATTTCGGTCAGCGTCCTATCGATCTCCACTTAAAAGCATTTAAAGCAATGGGCGCCAGAAGTGTCGGCAAGACAACAAACGGTATTATTACATTGGAAGCGAAGCCTCTACGCGGAGCTAAAGTTTTCTTTGATATAGTAAGTGTCGGTGCAACCATAAATGTCATGCTTGCTGCAACAAAGGCTGAGGGTATTACTATTATTACCAATGCTGCCAAGGAACCGCATATAGTTGATGTAGCTAACTTCCTTAATGCAATGGGTGCCAGAATTAAAGGCGCCGGTACAGATATAATAAGAATATACGG
The DNA here is from genome assembly GCA_024403755.1 of Clostridia bacterium. GTDB lineage: Bacteria > Bacillota > Clostridia > Saccharofermentanales > Saccharofermentanaceae > Saccharofermentans. The sequence goes on along the minus strand of JAKSRF010000020.1, from coordinate 25,360 downwards.
TGTTCCGGTACTCCCGGGAAAATTTACTTATTCAATAATCCCGGATCAGATTGAGGCCGGAACCTACATGATTGCAGCCGCAGTAACGGGCGGTGACGTAACCCTTCATAATCTTATTCCTACGCATATGGAACCTTTATCCGCTAAGATGCGTGAGATGGGTTATATTATCGAAGAAGGGGACGATACCATAAGAGTGTACAAAGATCCCGATGACGAGATTGAAGGCACGAACTTCAAGACTTCACCTTATCCGGGATTCCCGACGGATTTACAACCGCAGGCGGTTGTGCTTTTGTGTTTGTCGCAGGGAATATCAAAAATGCACGAGAACGTATGGGAAAACAGATTTCAATATGTACCTGAGCTTCAAAGAATGGGTGCGAATATAAATTGCTTTGAGAGAGTTGCGTTGGTATCCGGAATAAAGCATTTCGAACCTGCAACAGTAACCGCAACAGATTTAAGAGCCGGTGCCGCACTGGTGTGCGCTGCCCTTTCTGCTTCAGGAACTTCATATATTACAGGTGCCAGCAAAATAGACAGAGGCTATGAGCATATCATTACGAAGCTTACCGGTTTAGGTGCTGACATTGAACGTGTAGAAGGCGTTATTAACGAGAACGATTACGACACATAAGGTAATAAAGAAGTATGAACGAGCTAGAGATGATTCCGCTTTACAGCGGAAGTTCAGGGAACTCCACTTTAATTAAGTGCGACGATACAAAAATTCTGATTGACGCAGGCTTTAATTGTAAAAAGATAACCGAGGCACTTCAAAGCATCAGAGAAGAAGTTTCAGATATAGACGGAATATTTATTACACATACGCATTCTGATCACATCGGTGCACTCGATGTTCTTGTACGTAAATACAATATTCCGATTTACGGAACGGAATCAGTTATCCGCAAGGTTAATTCTTACTGTAAAAAGCCGCATGACAGAAGTCTTGACAGAGTCATTGTGAATTTTGAGGATATAAATATAGGTTGTCTGACAGTTAAGAGTTGTGAGACATCACACGATTCAGATGATGTGTCGGTATGTTATAAGGTTACGAACGGCAAGAGAACCTGTATGGTTGCTACGGATTTAGGTTACGTAAGTGATGATATTATGTCCTTTGTTCGTGATGTAGATGCTGCGATTGTTGAATCAAATTATGATATTGATATGCTTGATAACGGTCCATACGATTATATGCTCAAAAAGCGTGTCAAAGGAAACCGCGGTCATCTGAGCAATGAGGATTGTGCCAAGCTTATAAGAGCGATGGAGATATGCGGTACAAGAAAATTTTATCTCGGTCATCTGAGTCAGAACAATAATACACCTGATATTGCTATAAATACGGTTATGAATTATCTGAGCAGCTTTAATGACAATCTGTTGAGTTTATGTCAGATTGCAGTTGCTGAGAGGTATCAACCTACAAGAGGAATAATTGTATAGTGTCCTTTTCGAAAAGGGAATGTACGACGTGAGGCGCGGAATATGAAAATAAGAATTATTTGTCCCGGCAAAATCAAAGAAAAGTGGCTTAAAGAAGGTATTGAAGAATATAAAAAGAGACTTTCAAGATTTGCTCAGCTGGAGATAACAGAAGTCAACGACAGTCCCGATGATATACCGGTAACGGCAGCACTGCAAAAGGAAGCCAATCTCATTTTGGATAAAATTAAAGCGGATGATGTTGTCTGGGTAATGGATCTTCACGGCAAAATGGTAAAATCAGAAGACATATCAGAATATCTTATAGCAGATTTGGAGAAGGGCGGTTCAAATTTAACCATAGTAATAGGCGGCAGCAACGGACTTGATAAGAGCCTTACGGACAGAGCCGACAGAAGAATTTGTTTGGGGAATATAACATTAACGCATCAGATGACACGCCTGGTTCTTACCGAACAGCTTTACAGAGGTTTTAAGATAGCATATAACGAGAAGTATCACAAATAGTGACGCCCATAATAATAAAATCAACTTGACATTTCACCCGAGGAGCATATATATTGGTTAATGTGTAATGTTTTTTACATCGGGGGATTTTATAGTGGGTTCAGAAAAAATTAAATCCGGTTATCGCAGTGCTTTTATTGCGGTAATTTTACAGGTTATTCTTGTTTTTACGGTTATGTTTGCAGTCGGTAAGATTTTGAATCTCTATGCCGCAAACAAGCTTGTAAGTAATAATTCGATTGATATATCGGAGTATGTTTCATCGATAAAAAGCGAATATTCAATGATAATAAATGCGGTGGTTTATTCCATTGCTGATTTGTTACCGGTAGTAATATTTATGAAGCTTTCAAAAAACAAGGGGAAAATAGGAAACTGGTTCGGAAAAAGCAAGATATCCTTAGGACAAACGGCTTTACTCGGTTTTTCTGTTTTGGCTTTGGCTTATTTATGTTCTATCGGCACAAGTATTTTCAGATTTATTTTCGGAAGTTACAATCTACCGAACAGTATCAGCATAGGATTAAAATCTGATAATAAAGTTGTTTTTGCGGTGACTGTATTATATGTTTGCTTGGTCGGACCTTTTTTGGAAGAATTGCTTTTCAGAGGATTTGTTTTGCACGAGACGGCTTGTGTCAATCCGGTTTTCGGAGTAATTGTGTCATCCACATTATTCGGTCTTTTTCATTTGAGCTTCGAACAGGCAATAAGTGCAACAATTATCGGTATTTTATTTGGATATATTGCACTTAAGGCGAATTCAATTAAGCCGACAGTTATTCTTCATATCATTAATAATACTTATGCCTGCGTCCGCATTCTCTTTGTAGATAAAATCGGTATAAGCACAAAATTCGATGATGTTATAGCTGTAGGAATAATTACTATAGGAGTAATTGTAATTGTTAATTTTGTATATGAACAAGGAAGATTAGTTCGTAATAAAGACGTTTTGGATACAGACAATTTTATTAAAGATGATGTGATTAAATCAATCAGAAAGAAAGAGAAGAGGATAAGTCTCGGCGGTAGACTGGCAATGTCCCAACTCTCTTTTTATTTTGTTTACATAGTACTTTTTACGGTAAGTGTTTTGGAAAAATTCGCTGTTTTATAATTAGATTTGTGTTAGAATCAAAGTCATGATAGGAGGCTTATTTATGGATTCTTCAAAAATCAATGACGGTTACAGAAGTGCTTTTCTATCCGTATTGCTTCAAATCGGTGTAATGTTCGGTGTCAGTATTATAATATCAACGATTATCGGAGCTTATGCTACTGCCGTTTCCGGTGCGGTTGATCCGGTTCAACTCAGTGACAGGATTACTTCCGTTACTAATGAATATGTGATGGTAATTAATGCAATCACTTATTTATTGGCTGATTCGATACCTGTACTTGTTTTCATGAAAGTATCAAAAAACAAAGGAAAAATCAGAAATTGGTTTGGCAAGAGTAAAATGTCTGCAGGTTTAGTTTCTTTGTTATGCTTTACTACTATAGCAATAGCATTTCTGGATTCAATAATTATAACAATTTATAACAGCATTTTCGGTTCGTCAGGAGTTACCGAGCAGATCGGTGTCAGTTTAACCACGGATAATACGGCAGTCTTTGTTATAAGTATTTTGTATATATGTGTTGTTGGACCGTTTTTGGAGGAATTATTATTCAGAGGCTTTATTTTGCATGAGACAGCTTGTGTAAGTCCTGTTTTCGGCATTGTTATTTCTGCTACGCTTTTCGGATTGTTTCATATGAATTTTGAGCAGGCCATTAACGGAGCTATTCTGGGTATTTTGTTCGGCTATATAGCTTTGAAGGCAAATTCAATTGTTCCGACTGTGATTTTGCATATATTTAATAATACATTCTCTTGTGTATTGACAATAGTGTCTGAGAAATACGGATTAAGTGATACGGCAAATAACGTATTAACAGTGGCAGTATTGATATTCGGAATAATCGGTTTTGTTATCTTAATTGCCAAGAAAGGTAAATTGAGACGTAATGAGGATATGATTGATTCGGATATCTTTGTCACTGATGAGACTTTGGACGAAATAAAGAGTAAAGAGAATAAGAACAATCTTACTACCGGTATAGTTTTTAAACGTGCATATTTTTATGTGACATACATTATTCTTATAGCAATATGCATTTTGATTCAATTTCAGTAGCAACTGATTTGACTTGATACAGATATCGGCTGTCTCACAATTTAGGTGAGGCAGCTGTTTTGTTACATTGGGAGGCTTGAACTATTTATATACTTTACGAATTGCAGATTGACAATATCAGTGACACTCTGTATAATAATTCAGTCATTCATTTCTTTAGTGCGCTAAAGAAATAGGATAAAAAATAACATTAATCAAAGAGGAGGTAACTCATGGATAACAACAGTTTATACACGGCAGACGGTTTTTGTGATACCATTCCGTCAGTATGTGGTTTTAAGAGAGAGGCAGAAGAAACATTAAGAAGGTTGTTTTCTATCCATGGTTACAAGGAAATAGAGACTCCGGGTATCGAATTTGGTGATGTATACACCAAAGGAGATTTTGTAAACGAGAAGAATCTGTATAAGCTTGTAGATCCTAAGGGAAGAATAATATGTGCCCGCTATGACGGAACAATTCCGGTTGCACGTTATGTAGCAACACTTGCTAAGGATGAAGCACTACCGCTCAGATATTTTTATATAGAAAATATGTATCGCTACAGTCAGGTAGGCGGTGGTAAGCAGAGTGAGTTTACACAGGCCGGCATAGAGCTTTTGGGAGCTTCCGGTTCAATGGCAGATGCTGAAGTTATAGCAATAGCTATTAAGTCTGCATTGGCAGTAGGTATAAAAGATCTTCAAATATCAATAGGTCAGAATAAATTGTTTGAAGGTGTAATGAAGCAACTCGGAATAGACGGCAGTAACACTGAAATTATTGCAAATGCCATAGCTACCAAGAATCTTGTTACTCTTAACGAGATAGCAAGAGAGTGCGGTGTTGACAGTGACGGCGTTGAACTGCTTACAATGATGGCTGAAGCAGACGGTTCGTTCGAGACCATAGAGCTTTTTACAAGTAAGATTACAGATGAGACTGCTAAGGAAGCACTCAATAATCTGTCAGAAATAATAGATTGCCTTAAGCTTTATGATTATGACAAGTATATCAGTATTGATTTAGGTCTGTTGGAAAACATAAATTATTATACGGGTTTGGTATTTAAGGGCTATACCTATGAGGTAGGATTCCCGATTATCAGCGGCGGTCGTTATGACAATGTTGTAGGAAAGTTCGGAAGATCAACTTCTGCCGTAGGATTCTCACTTGGCCTGTCACTTACAATTACCGCTCTTATGAGACAGGGTAAGGAACTCACTGAGCCTGCTGCCGAAGTTATTATCGGTTATGACACAACTGATTCGGAATTCGGAAAATCAGCGTTGGCATTGGCAGAGACATTAAGAGCATCCGGTACATCCGTAGTTTTGGATGTTCAGGGAATGAGCAATGAAGAACTTGAATTATATGCAGACAAGAACGGAATTAATACCGTAATCTATGTTAATGAAGAATATAAGGAGGAGAAGTAATATGCTTACAATCGCACTTTCGAAGGGAAGACTTGCCGAGAAAGCTGTTGAACTCCTCGAAGCAGCAGGTTATGACTGTACAGCTGCCAAGGAGAAATCCAGACGACTTATTCTTGAGGATGAGAAGGCAGGCTTGAGATTTATTATGGCTAAGCCTACAGATGTTCCGACTTATGTAGAGTACGGTGCGGCCGACATCGGAGTTGTAGGAAAGGATACTCTTCTTGAGGCTAACAGACAACTTTATGAAGTGATAGATTTGGGCTTCGGCAAATGCAGAATGTGTGTTTGCGGTCCTGCAGAACTTAAAGATAAACTTGATTTAATTCCAAACAAGCGTGTAGCTACAAAATATCCGCATATAGCAAGTACATATTTTGAGCAGGTAAAGAAGGAGAGTGTAGAGATAATTAAGCTCAACGGTTCCATTGAACTTGCTCCGCTTATTGGCTTGTCCGAGGTTATAGTAGATATTGTAGAGTCAGGAAGAACTCTTTATGAGAACGGTCTTGATGTATTGGAAACCGTTGCAGATATATCTGCAAGAGTTGTTGTTAACAGAGTTTCCATGAATATGAAAGCGGCTGAGATCAGACCTATGATAGCTAAACTTAAAGAGCAGGTTGAGATTCTTAACCGCGCTGAAGCTGAACAGAATTAACAGACAGGGGATTTTAATATGAAATGTAAAACATTTAGAGGTACCAAGGAAAACCTTAAAGAGGTTTGTGACAGTCTCGGAGTAAGAGGAAAGATGGAACTCGGACCTGTTATTGAGACGGTAAGTAAGGTGCTTGAGGATATAAGAAGTAATGGTGACAGCGCAGTACTCCGATATACTGAGAAGTTTGACGGTGTTAAATTTACTTCCGAACAGATGAAGGTAACAGCAGAAGAGATTGAGAATGCTAAGAAGGAAATCAATCCTGATTTATATGAAGTAATCAAAAAGGCAGCTCAGAATATAAGAATATTTCACGAGAAGCAAAAAGAAGAAGGTTTTATGATGGAAACCGGAAAGGGATCTGTTATCGGTGTAAAAGTAAGACCTCTTGCAGTTGCCGGTATTTATGTTCCGGGCGGTACTGCTCCGCTTCCGTCAACTGTACTTATGGATGTAATTCCTGCTTCGGTGGCAGGTGTAAAGAAAATTGTATTCTGTACACCTCCGCGTAAAGACGGCACAGTAGATCCTGCTATCCTTGTTGCAGCAGACCTTGCAGGCGCAAACGAGATATATAAAGTCGGAGGAGCTCAGGCAATTGCCGCAATGGCTTATGGTACTGAGACAATCCCTCGTGTTGATAAAATATGCGGTCCGGGTAATATTTTTGTTAATACGGCAAAGAGAATGGTATTCGGCCAAGTAGACATAGATATGTTTGCAGGCCCTTCAGAGATACTTATAATCGCTGATGATTCTGCTGTACCTGAATATGTTGCTGCCGACATGCTTTCGCAGGCTGAACACGATAAAATTGCTTCAGCTATAGTTCTTACCACATCTCAGAAACTTGCTGATGAGGTACTTGAAGCAGTTGACAGAAGATCTGACGAGGCTGCACGTAACAGCATTCTTGCTCAGTCACTTCAGACCTATTGCGCAATTATTGTATGTGAGAATATGGAGACTGCGATTAATTTCAGTGAGGAGCTTGCACCTGAGCACCTTGAGATCTGTGTTGAGAACAGCGATGATGTTCTTGATAAGATTAACAATGCCGGTGCAGTGTTTATCGGCAATTATACACCGGAACCGCTCGGTGATTATTTTGCAGGTCCTAACCACACTCTTCCTACTTCAGGAACGGCAAGATTTTTCTCACCGTTGAATACAGGTGATTTCTATAAGAAGATGAGTGTTCTTAATTTTAACGAAGAATCTTTAAGAGATGTATATAAGGATGTTGCACTTTTTGCCGACAGCGAAGGACTTACATGTCACGCTGCAGCAGTACGTGTCAGATTTGAGAAGTAAAGTGTGAGTTTATGAATAAATATTGGAACCAAAAGACCAATGAGATTACACCGTATGTTGCAGGAGAGCAGCCGAAGGATGTAAAACGTCTCATAAAATTAAATACTAATGAGAATCCTTACGGACCTTCACCTAAGGCTGCAGCCGTTCTTAAGGAAATTAATCCGGATGTTCTTCGTCTCTACCCTGATACCAATTCAACATTGGTACGTGAGGCTGTTGCTTCGGTTTATTCGAAGTATGGGATTACTGCCGAGAATGTTTTTGTCGGCAACGGTTCGGATGAAGTTTTGGCTGTTTGTTGGCAGACATTTTTTGAGAATTGCCGTAATACGACTAAAAGTGTATTAAGTCCGGAGATATCATACAGCTTCTATCCGGTTTATTCCGAGATGTATGATGTTAATCTCGAGAGCATACCGCTTGATTCAAATTATATGATTAAGATTGAGGATTACATAGGCAGAGAAAACTGCGGAATTGCAATAGCAAATCCTAATGCACCGACATCTGTCTCGATGACTTCCCTCGATAATATAAAGAGAATTCTTGAAGCCAATAAAGATGTTGTTGTAATAATTGATGAGGCTTATATTGCTTTTGCAAAAAATCCGATCAGTGCGGTAGAACTTGTTAAGGAGTATAAAAATCTTGTTGTGGTACAGACAATGTCCAAGGCTTACGGACTTGCAGGAATGCGTGTAGGTTATGCTGTTGCTGATGAGACACTGATAGAGGGTATGCGTCGCATAAGGGATTCATTTAATTCCTACCCTGTAGATCGCCTTGCCGAGCAAGTTGCCGCTGAGGCTATTCTTGATCAGGATTACTATAACAAAACGAGAAATGCCGTTATCGCTACAAGAGAGAAATTTGTTTCCTCCTTATCGAAAATGGGATTTTCAGTGCTCCCGTCATCTGCTAATTTTGTATTTGCGAAGCCGGAATTTATTGAAGCATCCGTACTCTATCAAAAATTAAGAGAAAAGGGTATAATAGTAAGATATTTCAACAAACAGAATATCAGTGATTATCTGAGAATTACTATCGGAACAGATGCTGATATGAATGAGTTTATTAAGGCTATTGAGGAGATAAAAGATGTCCAGAACGGCTAAGGTTACAAGAAACACTAAAGAGACACAGATTGAGTTAGAGCTTAATTTGGACGGAACCGGAATTAATTCAATTGATACCGGAGTCGGTTTTTTTGATCATATGCTGACCGCATTCTCGAAGCATTCGGGAATTGACTTGAAGGTTAAATGTACAGGTGATCTTCAGGTTGACAGTCACCATACCGTTGAGGATGTCGGAATTGTTCTCGGTCAGGCTGTTAATGAGGCCCTCGGAGATAAAAAGGGTATAACAAGGTACGGTTTTTTTGAGGTTCCTATGGACGAAGCGCTCGGTAAAGCCGTTATAGATATATCAGGCAGGGCTTTTATTGTTTTTGATGCAAAGTTCTCAGGCGATATGTGCGGAACAATGGATACACAGCTTTTCGAAGAGTTCTTCAGAAGCGTTGCATTTAATTCAAATATTACTCTGCATATAGGTTGTCCGTACGGTGTTAACGATCACCATAAGGCAGAGGCAATGTTTAAGGCTTTTGCGCGTGCGATGAGAATGGCAGTAGCAATAGATGAGCGATTCTCTGACCAGGTTATTTCAACCAAGGGCGTTTTATAATCAGAATTTCATTTTTGGAGGAAATATATATGTTAATTAAGGATACTGATTTTATCGATTTGCCGGTATTTGTTAAAGGTAAGGTTCGTAATGTGTATGATTTGGGTGACAGCCTTCTTATGGTTGTCACTGACAGAATCTCTGCATTTGACGTTGTATTTGACGAGCTTATTCCTGATAAGGGTAAGGTGCTGAGTTCCATCTCTGCATTCTGGTTTGATTTCACTAAAGATATTATTCCTAATCACGTTATTTCTACGAATCCAAAGGAATATCCTATGGGTCTTGATAAATATGAAGAGGAGCTTAAGGGACGTTCAATGCTTGTAAAAAAGGTTGATATGCTTCCTGCAGAGTGCATCGTAAGAGGTTATCTTGAGGGTTCTGCTCTTAAGGAGTACAAGGCTAACGGTACAGTCGGAGGCATTAAAATGCCTGAGGGAATGAAGCAGGGCGATAAGCTTCCTGAGCCTTTATTTACGCCATCAACAAAGGCAGATGAAGGTCACGATATTAACATTACTTATGAGCAGTTGATTGAACTTCTCGGTGAAGAAGATGCAAAGGCTCTTAAGGATGCTACACTTGCACTTTATAAGAAGGTTTCTGAGTTTGCACTTACAAAGGGACTCATTCTTGCAGATACAAAGTTTGAGTTCGGTAAGATTGACGGCAAGCTTGTTGTTGCTGATGAGATGTTCACTCCTGATTCTTCAAGATTCTGGGATGCTTCCGAATATGAGCCGGGTCATGCACAGAAGAGCTTTGATAAGCAGTACTTGAGAGAGTGGCTCGAGACATTGGATTGGGGTAAGACATATCCTGCTCCTAAGCTTCCTGATGAGGTAATCGCAAAGACTGCCGAGAAGTATCGTGAGTGCTACAGCAGACTTACCGGAAAGGAATTAGAGTAATTCAAGATGATTGCCATTGTTGATTATGGAATGGGTAATCTGGCCTCTGTACAAAAGGCTCTGACTTACCTTAAGGCACCTTCTGTGATTACGTCGGATATTGAGTTGATTAAGTGTGCCGATGCCCTGATTTTACCGGGCGTCGGTGCTTTTATTCCGGCTATGAAGGCGCTGAATAAATCCGGTTTAGGTGAAGCAGTTAAGGAATTTGCCGCTTCAGGGAAGCCGGTTATGGGAATTTGTCTCGGAATGCAGCTTCTTTTGGATTCTTCAGAAGAGGGCGGTGAGACTACAGACGGTCTGGGACTTATTGCGGGCAAGGTTGTAAAATTTCCTGCTGATGAGACCGTTGATGAAGGACTCAAGGTGCCGCAAATGGGATGGAATTCACTTGTTGATGTAAAGAGTAAATACTTGAGAGAATCCGATTATGTGTATTTTGTTCATTCCTACTATTGCGATGCGGCCGATGTTAATGATGTTGCCGCATATGCTGAGTACGGAATAAAATACCCGTGTTCATTGCAGAAGAATAATATTTTCGCAACTCAGTTTCATCCGGAGAAGAGCGGTGAAGCCGGACTCCAGATTCTTAAACGATTTGTTGATTCAATATAAATCAGACTTTTTTCCTAAAAATAAGCAAAATAAGCGGAGTTTTTTGCACTTTGTAACTCTGTGATAATAACAGGGTGTTTGTTACAATACTTTCGCAATGAGATGAAGAAATCATCCAAGAAAAGAGGTAATATTATGAAAAAGACAACATTAGCATTGGTATTAACGGCAGCAATGCTTGTGGCATCCTGCGGTTGCAGCGCTGAAAGCGGTTCGAAGAAAAACGAGCATAAGTCAGAGAGAAAGACTGAGCAGAAGGAAGACAAAAAGGCCGAGAGAACAACTGAGGCTGAAACAGAAGAGACAACAGAGGAGACCACTGAAGCTACAACGGAAGCTACTACTGAAGCAACAACTGAAGCAACAACTGAAGCAACAACTGAAGCAACTACTGAAGCAACTACAGAGTCTGTTGCAGAATCAGCAGATGAGACCGGTGCAGGTGAAGAGACCGAAGTAGGCGGTGTTGCATTGTATAACAAATTGACAGCACAGGGTTATGAAGTAACTGAACTTAATCCTGCTGATTGGGGCGTTGAAGGTTTTAAATATGCCTTTGAAGCTACAAAGGGTGCAGATGTATATATTTATGCCGAGTTAAATTCAGCTGATGACATTGATTCATTCAAGGAGAACATTCCGGAGAAAGATGATTTAAGCACTATGCTCGGCTTCGGTACATATACATTCTATACGAACAATGATATTTGTGAGGACAATTTCAGAATTGAGGTTATAGATTCGGATTTGGCATCGGTATTCTATTACTACGGAGAACATCCGGACCGTGATGATTTGCAAGACAGTTATTTATTAACAGGCTTGTGCGGCGGAACATATTACGATTTGGAAGAAGGCGGAATCGTAATTATGGGTTTATAATTCATATTTCTGTATAAATTAATTGAACAGAACAGAATAAATTCACAATGCATCAATCGTATGGTAAAATATTGCTTTAATGGTAATTCGACAAAAAGGAGATTTGCTATGTATATTTTACCTGCGATTGATTTGCTTGGCGGAAAGTGTGTAAGACTTCGCCAAGGTAAGTATGATGATGTGACGGTTTATAATGAGGATCCGCTGGCTCAGGCCATGGAATTCAAGGAGGCCGGTGCCGAATGGATTCATATAGTGGACTTGGATGCAGCGAAGTCAGGAATTCCGACTAATCATGCCATCATAAAGGAGATTGCGGTAAAAACCGGTCTGAAGGTTGATACAGGCGGCGGAATTCGTAATATGGACACGCTTAAGAGGTGGATAGAAGAGTACGGAGTAACGCGTTGCGTTATCGGAACGTCTGCCATCAAGGACAGAAAGTTTACCGAAGAAGCACTCAAACTGTATGGCGATAAGATTGCAATCGGAATTGATGCAAAGAATGGTGAGGTTGCAGTTGACGGCTGGACAAACGGCAGCGGCGTAAAAGCTGTTGAGTTTGCCGGAATAATGAAAGAATACGGAGCCAAGACAATAGTATTTACTGATATTTCCAGAGACGGAATGCTCACCGGTCCTGCATTTGATTCAACAAAGGAGCTTGTTGATAAGACAGGTCTTGACGTAATAGCAAGCGGAGGAATTGGTTCCGACAATGATATTATGTATATTAAGGAAAGCGGTTGCGCCGGTGTGATTGTCGGCAAGGCCATATATGAGAGAAAGGTAGATCTTAAGAAATGCTTACAAAACGTATAATTCCCTGTCTCGATGTAAAAAACGGCCGAGTAGTAAAAGGTGTTAACTTCGTATCTTTAAGAGATGCCGGAGATCCGGTTGAATGTGCCAAAACATATAATCTCTCAGGTGCCGATGAGTTGGTTTTTCTTGATATAACTGCTACGCTGGAAGCGAGAGATACGGTCATTGATATGGTAAGCCGAGTAGCGGATGAGGTTTTTATTCCTTTTACGGTCGGCGGTGGTATAAGAACCGTAGAAGATATAAGAGCAATACTTAATGCGGGTGCCGACAAGGTGTCGTTAAATTCGGCTGCAGTCAAGAATCCTGATTTTATAAAGAACGCTTCGGATATGTTCGGAGCACAATGTATAGTGGTAGCAATTGATGTTAAGTCAAGAGAAGGCCGAGAGAATGAATTTCCTTCAGGATATGAAGTTGTTATAGCCGGTGGTACAAAGCCTACGGGTTTGGATGCCGTTGAATGGGCAAAGAAGGCTGAAAGTTTGGGTTGCGGTGAGATTCTTCTTACTTCAATGGATAAAGACGGAACCAAATCAGGATATGATAACAAAATCACATCAATGATTGCCGACAGCGTGTCGATTCCTGTTATTGCCAGCGGCGGAGCAGGGACGATGCAGGATTTCTATGAAGGTATTGTTGAAGGGAAAGCAGATGCAGTACTTGCGGCAAGTCTTTTCCACTTCGGTGAAGTCGATATAAATGATTTAAAAGACTACCTGGCAGGCAGAGGCATTCCGGTAAGAAAACTGACAAGAGAACTTCAGATGTGGCAGAACATGAAGAAAAATTCGAACGGGCTCGTTCCTGCGATTACGGTAGACAGTACAACCGGTGAAGTTCTCATGATGGCATACATGAACTATGAAGCTTTTGAGTTGACCAATAAAACCGGTTATATGCATTACTACTCAAGGTCACGCAGAACGCTTTGGAAAAAGGGTGAGACCTCGGGTCATGTGCAGAAGGTAACGGAGGCAAAAATAGATTGTGATGCCGATACGCTTCTTTATAAAGTTGAACAGACGGGTGCGGCCTGTCATACAAATAATAAATCATGTTTCTATCGCAATTTGAACGATTGGGACTTAACCAGAGAATGAGAGGTAAACAAAATGAATATTATTGAAGAGTTATTTGCAGTAATTGAAGATCGAAAGGCAAATCCTGTTGAAGGTTCATATACTAATTATCTTTTTGATAAGGGTGTAGACAAAATTTCAAAGAAAATAGGTGAGGAAGCAGTAGAGACAGCAATTGCTGCCGCTCATAACGATAAGGCAGAGACAGTAAATGAGATAGCTGATCTTATATATCATCTTTTGGTACTTATGGGAAAGATGGATATTTCACTTGAGGATGTTGAGGCTGAATTGAAGAGCAGAAGATAATTCTGCTTTTCTCAAGGCTGATACAAGACAATAAAGATATGTAAATATTTAGTTGACTTCTCAATATTACCGTGATACAATTGTCAAGCAAAAACCTTTAGAGGTCTTTTTTTATTGCGGTTATTTTTAAGAATTGTCGGTAAAACGGCAAAAGATATACATCATCGGAGGTGTTATTATGGCAAAGGCCAGTGCACGTGACAAGATTACATTAGCATGCGAAGAGTGCAAGCAGAGAAATTATCAGACAGAGAAGAACAAGAAGAACGACTCTGACAGAATTGAGTTAAAGAAGTATTGTCCTTTCTGCCGTAAGCATACAGTTCACAAGGAAACAAAGTAATTGCTGTTTAAGAGGTATCAAAATGGCTAAATTTTTCAAGATGATAGGAAATACCTTTAACGGAGTGCGTTTGGAGCTCAAGAAGGTTATATGGCCTACAAAGGAGAAGTTGAAGCAAACTTCTGTAGTTTGTTTAGCAATTATCTTATTCTTTGCAATCTTTTTTACAGTTATCGGTACTGCTTCAAAGTGGGGACTTGAGAAGATAGGATTCTATGATGTTCCGACAACCACAGAGACAACAGCAGCTGAAGTTGCTGTTCCTGAGACTACAGTAGCTGAAACCGCAGAGGAAACGACAGCAGCTGAGACTGTAGCAGAGACTTCTGCTGATGCATAAGTTATAAATCGGAAGCTTTGTTTTGATTATTAAGGAGCATTCTAATGGCTGAAGAATTACAAGGTAAGTGGTATGTAGTATATACAACCACAAATTTTGAGAAGAAAGTTAAAACTTCACTTGAGAAGGCTATTAAGAACCGTGGACTTCAGGAAGTAATCCGTAAGGTTGAAGTACCTGAAGAAGAAAAGGTTGAAGTCAAGGATGGTAAGAAGAAGGTAACTACGGTTAAGAAATTCCCTGGTTACGTTTTCATTAACATCGATTGCACAGAAGAGATGTGGCAGGATATTTGGTATCTTATCCGTAATACAAACGGTGTAAGAGGATTTGTAAGTGCAAAACCTACAGAACCTTTGGAGATGACTGAAGCTGACATGATTGCCATGGGTTTTGAAGCCGCAGTTGCAACTGAAGTTGACTATAATATCGGCGATTTGGTACGTGTTATAAGCGGACCGTTTGCTGACAGCGAATGTACTGTTGAAGAGATGAATTATGAGAAACAGCAGGTTCGCGTAAGTGTTTCAATGTTCGGACGTGAGACACCGATTTACCTGGATTTTACGCAGGTAATAAAGATTTAATTTTGTTTATCGATTTATCGATGATATAAAACAGCTTTTCGGAAAGGAAAAGCAAATAATTTTGGGAGGTGGCCATTATGGCTAAAAAAGTTACAGGTTACGTAAAGTTACAGATACCTGCAGGTAAAGCAACACCAGCGCCACCGGTAGGACCAGCTCTTGGACAGGCCGGAATTAATATCCAGCAGTTCGTTAAAGAGTTCAATGAAAGAACAGCAAAGGATGCAGGTCTCGTAATTCCTGTAGTAATTACAGTTTATGCAGATCGTACATTCTCTTTCATAACAAAGACTCCACCGGTTCCTGTATTGCTTAAGAAGGCTTGCAATATCGAAAGTGGTTCAGGAAAGCCAAACACACAGAAGGTAGCAAAGATTCCTTTCTCTGAGTGTATAAAGATTGCTCAGATTAAGATGGTTGATACTAATGCAGCTGACGTTGAGGCTTGCGCTCGTATGGTAGCAGGTACAGCTCGCAGCATGGGTATTGTTGTTACTGAGGACTGATAGGAGGGTTGATAAATGAAAACTGGTAAAAGATATTCTGAGCTTTCAAAGCTCGTAGATAAGTCAGTTGCTTACGATCCTTCAGAGGCAGTTCGTCTTGTACAGGAGACAGGTAAGGCTAAGTTTGATGAGACAGTAGAGCTTCATGTTCGTTTGGGTGTTGATTCACGTCATGCTGACCAGCAGGTTAGAGGCGCTGTTGTACTTCCACACGGTACAGGTCGTTCAAAGAAGGTTTTGGTATTCGCTAAGGGTCCTAAGGCTGATGAGGCTTTGGCTGCCGGTGC
Source organism: Clostridia bacterium (assembly GCA_024403755.1). Taxonomy (GTDB): domain Bacteria; phylum Bacillota; class Clostridia; order Saccharofermentanales; family Saccharofermentanaceae; genus Saccharofermentans. The sequence goes on along the minus strand of JAKSRF010000020.1, from coordinate 9,428 downwards.
TGATTATGTCGGTGCAGAGGACATGGTAGAGAAGATTACCAAGGAGAACTGGTTTGATTTTGACGTTGTAGTAGCAACCCCTGATATGATGGGTGTTGTAGGACGTCTCGGTAAGGTTTTGGGTCCTAAGGGCTTGATGCCTAACCCTAAGTCAGGTACAGTTTCAATGGATGTTAAGAAGGCTATCGATGATATTAAAGCAGGTAAGATTGAGTATCGTCTTGATAAGACAAACATCATTCACTGCCCAATCGGTAGAGTTTCTTTCGGTCAGGAGAAGCTTGAAGAGAACCTCAAGGTTATTATGGAGGCAATTATCAAGGCTAAACCTGCAGCAGCTAAGGGTCAGTACATTAAGAGTGCTTCAATCTCTGCAACAATGGGCCCTGGTATTAAGCTCAACTCTTCTAAGTTCAGTGCTTAATTAAAAACAAATTTAATAATTATCCGTTCACGCCAAAGACAGCAGGTAAGTTCATTAGAACTATAAAGATGATAAGTCGCCTGCCGAGGTAAGAATAATAAATGATTATGTTTACTGTTCAACCCTCAAGCGTCTTTTGCTTGAGGGTTTTTATATACTAATATAAGGAGGAAATAAAAAATGCCAAGTGAGAAAATTCTTGCTGCTAAGAAGCAAAATATTGCTGAGCTCGTTGAGTCATTCAAGGGTGCCAATGCTTTTGTTTTCGCTTCTACACGCGGACTTACAGTTGCTCAGGATACAGAATTACGTAACGAGCTTCGTAAGAACGATGTAAAGCTTCAGGTTATTAAGAACACAACATTGCGTTTTGTTTTCAAGGAACTCGGTATCGAAGGACTTGATGAAGTTTTTAAGGGACCTACAGCAGTAGCTTATTCAGAGAATCTCGTTGCACCGGCAAAAGTTATGTCAAAGTTTGCTGAGTCAATCGAAGTTCTTGAGATTAAGGGTGGTATTATTGAGGGTAAGGTTGCTTCTATCGAAGAAATCAACGCTCTTGCAAAGGTACCGGACAAGGAGACACTTTACAGCCAGGTTGTTTATGGTATGCTTTTCCCTATGACAAAGCTTGCTATGCTTGTTAAGGCTGTAGCTGAGAAGGCACAGGAGGGCGAAGGAGCCCCTGTTGCTGAAGAAGCACCGGCAGAGAATGCTGAGGCTTAATTAAATCAATTTTAAAATTATCTATATTAGGAGGATAAAATCATGGCAAGTGAGAAGATTACAAAGATGATCGAAGACATCAAGGCTTTGTCAGTAATGGAGCTTTTTGAGTTAGAGCAGGCAATCGAAGAGGAGTTCGGTGTATCAGCTGCTGCTGCAGTTGTAGCTGCTCCTGGTGCAGGTGCCGGTGCAGGCGCTACTGAGGCTGAGAAGACTGAGTTTACAGTTGTTCTTAAGAGCTTCGGTGAATCAAAGATGAATGTTATTAAGGCTGTTAAGGATGCTTGCGGTCTTGGACTTAAGGAAGCTAAGGAAGCTGTTGAGGCTGCTCCTAAGGCTCTTAAGGAGAACGTTTCTAAGGACGAGGCTGACGCTCTCGCTAAGAAGCTTACTGAGGCTGGTGCTGAGGTTGAGATTAAGTAATTTAATTACTGAAATTGAAACAATATTTGAGGACTGCCTAAATGGTGGTCCTCATTTTATTATAGAAACAAAATTTGAGATGAAAATTGTAAATATTTTCACACAAAACTGTTAACATGTGTTAAAATCAACACACAAATATGTTTTTTGGAAGGAGAACAAAAAAAATGAAAGGGAAGATGAAAGGTTTCCTGAGCTTATTAGGAACGCTCACGTTTGTGATTGGTCTGGCTCCGGTTGCTGTTTTTGCCGGTACACCTGAAACCGTTACAGACGGAGTAGTTTTATTTAAAGTCAGTGGTTCGGAATGTATCGCAATAAGTCGAGATGACTCGAAATTCGGCTTATCATACACCATGCCACCTGAGGTTGATGGATACACCGTTACTGGAATTGCAAATGAATGCTTTAAAAGTTCGGGAGGACTTCAAAATATTGTTTTACCGGAAACTTTGGAAAATATTGGTGAAAGAGCTTTTCAGAACAGTACACTTGAAGGCGTTACATTTCAGAGCGATGTTACTTTAGGCAAACAAGCTTTTGAAGGTTGTAATATTATTTCGTTAGATTTGTCCCAAGTTACAGTAATTGGAGAAGCTGCTTTTTCGAAGAATACCAACCTCAGCCAAATTGTATTCTCTAAGAATACAGAGTTAATTAAGAAAAATGCTTTTAATGGTTGTACGCAGCTTACATATATTTATTCAAGTGAGAATAAATCAAAGCCTGCTTTGCCATCCGGACTTGCAAGCAAAAGCGCCGTTACAATCGGTGAAAGTGCTTTCCAGGATTGTACATCTCTTAAGAATTTCAGTATGGAGTTTTTGAATGGGGGAAGTACAATTTCATTCGGTAAGTATTGCTTTAAGGGTTGTACTGATTTAACAGAGTTAGTATATCCGGATAACCTGTTTACAGCCGGTGTTGGTGCATTTATGGATTGTACTAAACTTAAAAAGGTCACAGTAGGTTCAGGTTGTCAGAGTATTGAGGATGAGACCTTCTGTAACTGTATAGGACTCGAGAAGGTTACATATAAGGGTGCACCGACGTCAGATGTTTCTGTTCTGTTACCTGATAATTTTACCAGAGTCGGTTCAAAGGCATTTATGGGAACAGCAATTTCGTCAATCCAGTTGCCGTCAGAACTTAACACATTAGGTGCTATGGCATTTAAGGATTGTACTCAGTTGGGTTCGTTAAATATTCCAAAGAATATTCAAGTTATTAATGACGGTTTTTGTCAGGGTTGTACTTCTTTGAAAGTAGTTAGTATTCCTGCCTTGACACAAAGTATTAAGGAAAATGCTTTTAGTGGCTGTACAAGTTTACAGTATTTTAATATTGCAAGTGGTTCTAAGCTTGATACGATTGGTGATTATGCTTTCTCAGGGTGCTCAAGTCTTTCTTCATTCAGCATGCCTGACACAGTTATTAACTTAGGTAAGGGTGTATATCAGAATTGTAATAAATTAGCTGCAGTAGATATGTCAACTAAGATTTTCTCAGTTCAGGATGATACATTTAAGAATTGTTCATCACTTACATCTATTGCCATCGGAAATGATGCTACATATATCGGAACGGATGCTTTTTCAGGTTGTACAAACTTGAAGGAAGTAAAGATGCCGGATGACAATGCAAGTTTGGCAACGATCGGTGCAAGTGCATTCAGTGGTTGTACTTCATTGAAGTCATTACGTGTACCTGAAGGTATTAAGATAGTACCAAAGAATATGGTATTAAACTGTTCTTCACTTACAACACTTACATTACCTTCAACTGTTACAACTATTAATGACAGTGCATTTGAGGGTTGCTCTTCACTTTCTTCATTGAAAGTACCGGATAAGGTAACAGTAGTACCGGTTAAGATGTGTTATAAGTGTACAGGTCTTATTGCAGTTAATCTTCCGGTTGGTATTGAAACAGTTGCTGATAATGCTTTTGCAGAATGTTCTAGTTTAACTACAGTAACTAATATAGATAAGGCTACTGTAATCGGTTCTAGGGTATTCCAGAAGTGTACTTCACTTAAGTCCTTGAAGTTAGGTTCAGATATAAATGTTGTACCTGATTATCTGTGTTCTGGTTGCACGAGTTTGAAGAATTTTGATTTCACTTACATTTTGCGTATCGGCCAGAATTCTTTCGAGATGTGCGGATTTGAGACATTGAAGCTTGGCAATAATATAGTAAATATTGAGTCAGGTGCATTTGCAAACTGTGCTGAGTTAGTTTCTGTTACATTGCCGAAGAATTCTGATTTCTCTACAGTGAAGGAGAATGTTTTCAGCGGATGTAAGAAACTTTCCGATTGCACAATTCCTGCTAATGTTACTGATTTCGGAACAAATGCATTTAAAGGTTGTGCGGCAATAACTTTACCATTTAACACAGCCCCGGAGCTTGCTTCCGGTGTAACTGCATCAAATCATCCTTTCTGTAATGCAGGAGCAGTATATGTTCCTTTCAAATCAACAGGTTATGATGAAGGCGGTTGGGTTAATTCTTTATGCAGCAAGAAGAGTAATATATTCTATCCGGGTGAGATTACATTGAATCTTACTGATTTCAAGGCTGTTGATGCTACAGCATACAAACTCACATATAGTGAATATACATTAAATTTAGCTGTTGACGGTAAGCATTCATTCCCTGATTCTGTAAGTGTTACTTATACATCAAACGGTAATTCCGTAATGAGCTATGTAAGCTACGATAAGTCAACCGGTACAATTACAATTGATACATCAAAGCTTAACGGTCAGATAACAATTACTGCTGTTGCAGTTTTAAAGCCAAGTAACAACAACAACAATAACAAACCGACTCCGACACCTGTAACAGTTAATCGTGAAGAGGTTGAAGCATTTGTAACACGTTGCTATTCCAAGGTATTTGAGAGAGACCCGGATCAGGGTGGTCTTGATTATTGGACAAATCTTGTAGTTGACGGTAAGCTTTGCGGTGCTCAGTTATCATACGGCTTCTTCTTCAGTGAAGAGTTTGCAAATAAGAACACAACTAATGAGCAGTATGTTGAGATACTCTATAATGTATTCCTTAATCGTGCTTCAGATGCAGCAGGCAAGACAGCTTGGGTGAATGACCTTAACAATGGTAAGTCACGTGAGGAAGTTTACTACGGATTTGCAAATTCATCAGAGTTTGATAATCTCTGCAGAGAATATGGTATACCGACAGGTTTTTACGTTCTCGGCGGAGCCCCGGACCAGCAGAAGAATGTTAATGCATTTGTAGCAAGATTGTACAGATTATGCTTGAGTCGTTTACCAGATCAGGGTTCACAGGCACAGTATGTAATGGATCTTATGGCTGGCAGACAGACCGGTGCTAATGTCGGATATATGTTTGTATTCAGTAACGAGTACTTGGGTAATAATCCATCGGATTCCGATTTTGTAAAGATGCTTTACAATGTATTTATGGGACGTGAGCCTGATGAGGCAGGATTTAACTCTTGGGTAGAACAGTTGGGCAATGGCGCTGATAAGATGGATATATTCCGTGGTTTTGTTTACTCTCCGGAGTATTCAAATATCTGTGCTGAATATGGCATCGTAAGAGGCGATATCTAATTTAACAGAATTAGTTTAATAAAGAGAGGTCGTTCAGATGAGCGACCTCTTTTCTTATACAAAAATACCTGTTAAACCGATACTTCATCATAAGTGGAGAAATGTAAACAAAAAAAAGACTGCCCTATATCAAGGACAGTCTTTGGTGACCCGCACGGGAATCGAACCCGTGTCTCCACCGTGAAGGGGTGGTGTCTTAGCCGTTTGACCAGCGGGCCAAAAAAAGAGTGGTAGCGGCAGTGGGATTCGAACCTACGACCTGCCGGGTATGAACCGGACGCTCTGGCCAACTGAGCTATGCCGCCATATAACCACTCTGTGCACTCATAGAATGCCTTAAGATTATAACGACACATATAAAATATGTCAAGATAAAATTGAAAATATATGAATAAATAGTATTGAAAAGTCATTTAATCAGAATATATAATAGTGAAGCCGATGGTGCTTTGTAAAAAAAGATAATAGGGAATCAGGTGAGAATCCTGAGCAGCCCCCGCTACTGTCAGTATCAGCTCACTAGAGTAAATCATATAATCATAATGTCATTGGAATTTCTGAGAAGACGATTATATGACGATATGAGCCAGGAGACCTGCCATTCGAGTTTTTTTGTTTGTTGTTTTTACGGGTCGGTGAGAATAACAGAAAGGTTTTATTATGAAGCGTTCATTAATAACGCGAGCCGTAACATGCATGTTGACGGCCATTTTGTCAGTTTTATTTTTAGTATGTGGTTGTACAGAAAACAATTCGAGCAACCAAATTTCGGAAACAACCCAAGAAGATGACTGCTATCCGCTTGAACTGACGGATTTTTACGGTCAAACGGTGACAGTTGAGAGTGAACCTCAAAGAGTCATCAGTGCATCCCCTGTAATAACTGAAATAATATTTGAATTGGGTATGGAAGACAGGCTGGTAGGAAGAACCGATTATTGTGATTATCCTGACAATGTATCTGATATAACATCTATAGGGGCAATTGACAGTCCGAGTATTGAGACAATAATTGAACTCAATCCTGATGTCATTATTGCATCGTCAATACTCAGTGAAGAAAACTATGATAAGTTAACTGAATTAGGTTATCCTGTACTAATTGCCAGAGACGAGACATCATTTGAAGGTATGTTTACCAATATAGAGACTGTAGCTAAAATTCTTAATTGCAACGACAAGGCGGAAGAACTGGAGCAGTCGTTACGTGACAGAATATCAAAAATCGAACCGATTACAAAAAATGTCAGTGTATATTATTGTGTAGGCTTCGGCGAATACGGTGAATATGCAGCAACCGGCGATACATACATTAACGAGATGATTGAAATGACCGGAGCAAAAAATGCGGCCGCTGATGCAGAATACTGGACTTTTTCTACAGAAGCATTAATTGAGGCTGATCCTGATTATATTCTTCTTCCTGAGTGGGCTTACAATGATTTTATAATAACTGAACCATACAGTGAGTTATCTGCAGTAAAGAATAATCAAGTTATAGTTGTTGATCCTAATATATTTGAGCGCCAGACTGCCCGTAATGTTGACGCCATAGAGATGCTTTATGAAATCGTATCAAAATAAATCTGATGCAATTAAAATAACAATAATGCTTTTTATTCTTGCAGCGGCAATGCTTTTTGCAGCCGAATTCGGTGCTGCTCAAGTTAAACTGTCGGATATTGTTAAGGTTGTATCCGGCCGAGAAATCGCTTCAAATATCGAAACAATACTATTCAAGGTAAGATTGCCGAGAATTATTACCGGTGTATTAGTAGGCGGTCTTCTCTCTGTGTGCGGATGTCTTATGCAGGCCATTCTTAAGAACAGAATGGCCGATCCGTCAGTTATGGGAATATCAGGCGGAGCGGCACTGGGCGCGACTTTTGTAATTGTAACCGGTCTGGATTATTCACTAAGCTTTATAGGCTTTTCCGGACGATTTGTGGGTGCTGTCTTGGGTGCGTCAATAACATTTGTATTTATTATGACTGTTGCATTTACAGCGGGAAAACGTGGACAAAGCAGCACAAGCAGTACACTTCTGGCAGGAATTGCCGTTTCTTCCTTTACAAGTGCAATGATAACAGTCCTAATGGCTCTGAATAAGGAAGATATGGAGCGTGCTTATATGTGGATGCTTGGTTCATTGTCATCATCTTCCGTCTCGAAAAGCTTGTTACTCGTCGTAATGACAATTATCTTTATACCTATAATACTGTTCATAGCGCCACAAATAGATATACTTAAGTTAGGCTCAACCACAGCGTCCACTTATGGAATTAACAGCAATCGATTGATGTGTATTGTGCTTACGATATCATCGATATTAATAGCAGTATGTGTGGCGGATTGCGGAATAATCGGCTTTGTAGGGTTGATTGTACCGCATATAGTCAGTTTTGCGGGAATTAAGAGAATGAGAACAAAGATACTCATGTGTTTAATATGCGGAGGGCTCCTTGTTCTTATTGCAGACACCATAGCAAGAACGATTATTGCACCTTCAGAATTGCCGGTAGGAGCTATAACCAGCCTTATCGGAGCACCGTATTTTATTGTGCAGCTTTTAAAAAGCAGAGAGGTGCGTAAGTAATGAATATAGAAGTTAAAGATTTAACAATAAGATACGGCAACAGAACAGTTTTAGACCATATAAATCACATTTTCGAGGAAAGAAAGATTCATGTAATTCTCGGACCTAACGGTTGCGGTAAAACGACTTTAGTGAACTATCTGGTAAATAATGCCGAACAGAGGGACAAGTTAACATATGTGCAACAGGAAACGGTAGGCGAGCTTGATATGACTGCCGGTGATGTTGTAAAACTCGGAAGATATCACAAAAAGGGTTTTTATCAGGTTTTTACGAATGAGGATATGATAAAGGTAAATGAAGCTGTAAGTATGATGGATGCAGAAGACGTCATAAATCAAAACTACGATACATTAAGCGGTGGTGAGAAGCAGCGAATACAAATTGCCAGAGCAATAGCCAAGGATTATGATTGGCTTATTTGCGACGAGCCGACAGCAAATCTGGATATTAAGCACCAGGTGGGGTTCGCGGGAATTGTAAAAAAACTAAAAGCTCAAGGCAAATCGGTAATAGTCATAATTCATGATATAAATCTTGCATTAAATATTGCCGATGAGGTATTAATGATGAAGGAAGGAAGAATCTTATATTCGGGTAAGGCATCCGATGTAATATGTGAGAAAAATCTTAAGGATGTATTTGAGACTGATTTCATCAGAATCGAAAACACAGATACAAAAACCAACAATTTCATATATAATGTATAGGTTAATATACTCAAAGAGGTTAATGTATGGAATGGGTTTTAAAGGAAGAAGATTTTGAAGAATATCTTGCTTCAAGTGAATTTATTGATACTGATAATGCTAAAGTGGCTATCATTGCACAGTACTGTATTGAACGAGCAATGCATGCTGCAGAGATAAGCGATCCTAAAGCTTTTCCGGAGATGGAGGCTGAGGTTGCCCGTCAGTGTTATCTTTTGGTAAGAGATGAAATTAAGCACACCCGAGATTATAAGCTCAATGATGTTGTTTTTAAGGCTTCGGACGTGCTGCAGAAAAAAACAGCTTTGTGTTACGGCAAAGCCAATTTACTTTGTGCTCTTCTTCGTGCATGCAATATACCGGCTGGAATCGGATATCAGTATTTGAGACTGAATGATAATGATCCTGAATCCCCGTTAATTCTCCATGCCTTAAATTTTGTATATCTGAATGCTGCAGGCGGTTGGATCAGAATAGATGCAAGAGGTAACAGGGAAGATTTAAAATCAGACATGTATCTTGATCATGAAGAATTGCCTTTTAAGGTAAATCCAAGTATAGGTGAATGTGATGTTCCGTTTATTTATGCTGCCACCGATATAGGCGTAACGGCTAAAATCAGGATGTATAATGAACTGGACGCGTTATGGGAGGATCTACCGAATAAATTGGCAGGTAAAAGTATTTTACACAAATTGAAATAAATAGACTTGACAAAATCAGTTCTCTCTTGCATAATATTCTAGCACTCGGAGTTATTCGGGTTTAAGAATATGGCACCATAGCCAAGCGGTAAGGCAGAAGTCTGCAAAACTTTTATGCTCCAGTTCAAATCTGGATGGTGCCTCCATAAATCCCAAAGCATTGAGCTTTGGGATTTTTTTCTTGTATTATTTGCAAAAAAGTTCACAAAGTTTTTTGCTTTGTGAACTTAGGCATAAAATGAA
>JAKSRF010000002.1 GCA_024403755.1 Clostridia bacterium | reverse complement strand
ACACGATTGTATATAAGATTTATTAAGTTTTTCACGCTTCACTTGGAAAACAGTTTGCTAAACAATTTGTAATGAGCGTTTTGGGGTAATTCATGTCTATTGGGATTGTGCGCCCGGATTCACAAAGCAAAAACGTGCGACATTTAATTATGCCGCACGTTTATTTATTAATGACTAAATCTATGCAATAGCAAGGAACTCAATTCATCTCTGCAAAGTCTTTCATGGCATCTGCTACAACATCATCCATGTCGTAGTACTTATATTTTCCGAGACGGCCTCCGAACCATACCTTTCCATCACCTGATGCAGCAAGTTCGGCATACTTTGCATAAAGCTCGTTGTTGCGCTTATCATTCATTGCATAATAAGGCTCATCACCCTTACGCCAAGTAGCAGGATATTCACGAGTTACCACTGTACCTTTACCCTTACCGAACTCAAAGTGCTTATGCTCGATTATTCTTGTATACGGTGTCTCTGCATCAGTATAGTTAATAACGGCATTACCTTGATAGTTATCAACATCAGGAAGATATTCTGTCTCAAACTTAAGACTTCTGTATTCCAATTCTCCGAAGCAATAATCATAAAACTCATCAATCATACCGGTATAGATTATTCTTGGAGCAAGTGCGGAAAGCTCATCACGTGAAGCAAGGAAATCAACGTTGGTACGCACCTCAATACCTTCAAGCATATTCTCTATCATCTTTGTGTAACCACCCATAGGAATACCCTGATATGTGTCATTAAAGTAATTGTTGTTGTAATCCAAACGTACCGGAAGTCTCTTAATTATAAAACTAGGAAGTTCGGTTGCTGCACGTCCCCACTGTTTTTCAGTGTAACCCTTAACCAACTTCTCATAGATATCTTTACCTATTAAAGACAAAGCCTGTTCTTCCAGGTTCTGTGGATTGTCGATTTTGCTTTCGGCAATCTGCTCATCCAACTTAGCACGTGCTTCTTCAGGAGTAATTACGCCCCACATCTTATTAAAGGTATACATATTAAACGGCATAGAGTAAAGCTCGCCCTTGTAATTTGCCACTACCATATTTGTATAACGATTGAATTTAGTAAAACGCTGAAGGAAATTCCATACCTCTTCATTATCTGTATGCAAAATGTGTGCTCCGTATTTGTGCACATTAATTCCGTTTACATCTTCTGTATAAATATTACCTGCAACATGGTCACGCTTATCTATTACAAGACATTTCTTACCTGCGTCTGTTGCAAGTCTTGCAAATGTAGCACCATAAAGACCGGCACCTACTATTAAATAATCATAATCACTCATTCTTTTCTCCTTCCTTCTCTGCATTTTCGGCAGAGACATCAAAATTCAGTCTTTCCGCTTCGATTACAAGCGGACGATTCATAACTCGATCATTTATATTAAGTATATATTCTCCGAGAAGGCCTATAAAGAACATCTGGATTGAACCCCAGACAAACATACCGATTACTACCGGTGCCATACCGGCCGGGAAGCTGTCCCAGTTAATCAGTTTCAAAATCAAATAAACCAAAGCAATAAGCAGGCTTACACCGGAAGCTATTGCACCTCCGATTGTTGCTATTCGAAGTCCGATTTTTGTATAGGATGTAATAGAAAGCATCGCAGCATCATAGAGACGATAAAAGTTATTACTTGTCTTACCTGCACGACGCTTCGGTTGTTCATAAGGAATTTCCTTACGTTCAAATCCCAGCTCGGCTACAATACCGCGAAGAAAAGGCTTCGGGTCCTTAAGATCTCTAAGAACATTTATAAAGCTTCTGTCATAAAGACCTGAACCTGTAAAATGTTCAATCTGCTCTACATCCGAGAACCTTTTGATTAATTTATAATATAAGCTTCTGAGGAAATACATAATCTTACTCTCTTTAGAAGCAGTCTTTATGCCGATTACTATCTTATAACCGTTTTCCCATTCTTTGACATACTTCGGAATCAAATCAATCGGATCCTGAAAATCACATACCATGGAAATCGTGCAGTCACCTGTCGTCTGAAGCATGCCGTAATAAGGAGAATTAAACTGACCGAAGTTCTTAGCGTTAAAAATAGCTTTTATGTGCTTATCTTCCTCACACAGTTTACGAAGCTTTGGGCGCGTCAAATCTCTTGAGTCATTATCTATAAACAAAATTTCATAGTCATAGTTAGGAAGGTCTCGTGCAAACATAGCTCTTAATTCATTAGCCATCGGTTCAACATTTAACTCCTCGTTATAACACGGAATGAGAATACTGATTTTCTTCATTTGGGTAAACTCCTTACGCTTGTCTTGTATATATATGATTCTTATAATATTCTACTGTCTCTTTTATACCCTCGGCAAATGAGTATTGAGGTATAAAACCTGTATCCTCTGTAAGCGAAGATATATCTGCACAAAGATACATAACCTGTCCCGGATAATAATCCACCTCACCGAAGCCGAGTTCAGCGGACGGATTTACTGCATCTCTTATATCGGTTATATAATCCTTTAAAGGTCGAACATTACCTGATCCTATAGGATAAACACTGCCGTCTTTGCCCTTTGTTGCAGCAAGATAAAATGCATTAGCCGCATCCTTACAGTATATATAATCCCACATTTGTTCGCCCTTCGTATATGAAGCCTTAAGACCGTCCATAAGATTTCCTATACCGCTCATAACCATAGTATGAAGTCCGTCATACGGACCGTAAACACTCAAGATTCTTGTCCAAATATGTCGAATTCCGAATTTGTGAGCTTCAACTCTTGTCATATGGCAAGCACAAAGCTTTCCGATTCCGTAACCGTTCTCAGGATTAGTCGGTGTTGCGGCCGAAAGCTTAATTCCGTCAGCAACACGTCCGTATTCAGCCTGTGAACCGGCGCCCAGGAAAACTTCGCACTTCAACTCGGCCGCTGCACGTACTGCATCAACCGAAGCCTTAACATTTATGAGCTGACCGTCCATGTTGTTACGTGCATCTCCGAATGTCCCGTCCCAACCGAAATGAAAAAAACTGTCTGCTTGGGTTATTCCCTTTGCCTTCAAAGCAACCGGCAAATTAATAATATCCTTCAGCGCAATTTCGATTACGGTAACTCGCTCATCAGAAGGAATGTTAGCAATACGGGAAGAACCCGGACGTGCAACTGCGACAACCCGAACATTCTCCTCAAGGAGCTTATTTATAAGTGCTATTCCCAACATTCCGGTACTACCGGTTACAATTGCCGTATTCATTCAGACACCTCAAATTATTTATTAGGCACAGAAGCTTTTAATGCGTCAAACTCTTCTCTCTCAAGGAACGGGAACATATCATCTATCGGCGGTGATACCATTGTTCCGTCCGGAAGTCTCTTTGAAGATAATTTAGGTGAGAAATTCTGTTTCTCATCCACTACCACCTCACAAAGCACCGGATCATTACCCTCAAGAACCTCTTTAACTTTGCTCTCAACATCACTTAAGCTGTCAATTCTTACATATCTCATGCCATAGGCATCAGCAAGCTTACATAAATTAGGGAAGCTTAAACCGTTACCGTCACAAACACCGACCAACGGCGGATTAAACAGATTTGTCTGCGTCTGTCTGATTGAATGATAACCGTTATTATTGATAATAAATGTCTTAAGATTAAGCTTATTATATACAATAGTCTGCATTTCCTGAATATTCATCTGGAAAGAACCGTCACCGTCTATGCAGATTACTCTTCTTCCTTCTTCTGCAACAGCACAACCTACAGCTGCCGGGAAACCGTAGCCCATAGCAGCACATCCGGAGTTGGTAAAAAGTCTTGTATTCTTCTTTATATGCATACCCTGGAAGGTAATAACACATGCGGAACCGTTACCGCATATTACCTTATCATCCTGATCAAGAGCCGCAGACATACGGTCGATAAAAGCATACGGATTCAACGGCTTATCGGCCTCGCAATAAGACGGCAGACACGCCGGATATTTACTGTCAACATTACGTCCCCATTTTACCCACTCAGCATGAATCGGGTTCTTCTCATAAGCTGAAGCGTTGATTGACTTCAATACATCCAAAAGATCTGCATGAATCTTCATATCAACATTAACTGTTGGCTTATTCAACTCAGCCTCATCTATCTCAACTACAATCTTATACGCATTTTTTGCCCATTCCTTGTAGTTATAGCTTATCTGTCTTATATTCATACGGCAACCGAGAACAAGAAGCACGTCTGCCTCCTGCACCACAAAGTTACCGCCTCTGGTTCCTACAGTACCCGGTCTTCCGCAATAATACGGATTTGTGTCTTCCATGACATCATGTGCATTCCAGGCAGTAACCACAGGTATGCCTAGTTTATCTACAGTTTTCTTGAATTCCTCATAACCGCCGGACAACCTTATTCCGGTACCTGCAAGAATAACCGGACGCTTAGCATTATATATCTTACTGAGAATCTCCTCAGTCAAAGTCTCATCATATTCAGGTTTTTCCTCATCCTGAAGATATTCTGCTTCCTCAGTTCCGTCAAAAGACTTAAGCTCGTCAGTATCAACAATCGCACCTTGTACATCAAGAGGAATGTCCAACCATACAGGTCCTTTACGTCCGTTATTGGCAAGGAACCATGCCTTCTGTAAATGATATAAAATATCATTCGGTTCGGTTATCATTACTGCATACTTTGTCATGCTTCCTACACTGGTGATAATAGGAAATTCCTGATCACCGAGTTGTCTTAAAGGAAGCTCCGGACATGACCAAATAGTAGTCTCTCTTTTTACCTGACCGGATAAAACAAACATCGGAATGGAATCAAGATATCCACCCATAACACCTGTAATGGCATTTGTTCCGCCCGGACCTGAAGTAACACAAAGAGCCGCAATCTTTCCTGTAAGTCTTGCATAACCCTCTGCAGCTATTGAAGAAGCCTGCTCATGGTGGTTATAAATTGAAGTAAGTCCTTCTTTATGTCCCAATGCGTCATTTAAGTGCATAGCACCACCGCCTGTTACGGTAAACACATGGGTAACACCCTTCTCTGTCAGAAAATCAGCTATTAACTGAGCTACCTTGATTCTCATCTGTCATTCCCTCCGAACAACTTAAAATACTTTCAAAATATCAATCGGTTTATCCACATAAATAACATGCGGGTAATCTTCTATTCTTTCTGCCTTTCCCGGACCGAAGCCGAATCCGTAAGACACGCCGGCAAAATCTACATTAATGGCAGCAGCGCCGCCTGCATCATGCTTAGAATCCCCTACCATAAGGACCTCAGAATAATCATCTATTCCCATCTCCTTAAGGCACAATTCTATTATATCCGACTTCTTAAGCTCACCCTTCGGATCGGATCCGTGTACCACATCATAATACTTGTTAAACCCGAAATGTTCCAAAAGACCTATAGCATATGATTCCTTTTTATATGTGGCTATTGCTGTTTTAACACCGCGCACCTTAAGTGCCGCCATCAAATCAAATATTCCTTCGTACGGAACAGCTTTTAAAATATTATAATTGGCATATTTATCTCTGAATGATGCACAAGCCTTGGTAAGTGCCTCACCTTCTATACCGCATTTATCTTCAAATGACCATTCAATAGGCGGACCTATAAAACTGAATCTGTCTTCTTCCGCTATTTTCTTGAGACCGAGTTCTTCAATTGTCTGCTCAATTGATAACAAAATACCTTCTGACGTATCAAGAACCGTCCCGTCCAAATCAAAAAGTACCGCCTTATATTTTCCCATGCTGTTAACCGACTCCTGTATCTTCCTGTTTATTTGACGTCATAATATGAATCGGTAATAAACTCAACCTTAAATTCAGGAGAAAGCTTATCCAATTCACCTATTACATAATTATTCAGTTCCGAAGCCTCATTTGTAGTAAATACATACTCCATGTCAGGATTAAAGTAATTCGGCATATTGTCCGTTCTGTATCCGTCAAAACCGGCCGCTGCCACTTCATTAAGTCCCAATTTTCCCAGAACTTTAATAAGCATCAGAAATGAATTATCGATTATCTGCGCATTAAAATCCAAAAGACTTGAATATTTAAGCTTGTAATCAAAATTAAATGTCGAGCTTGTTACATTAGAAGTAGCAATAACTCTGAATGTATCGGCATTCTTAGCCAAGCTCTGAGATAACTGTACAAAACGCTTTGTATTGGTTATAAAACAGAACTCAGGCTTTATCTCAGAAGGAATAAAGTTGATGGAAATAATCACCGGGTTATTCTTAATTATATAGTCGGCTACTGTATCACGTTGATCGACTACACTTCTGCCCGGTCCTATAAGAAGAATTTTCTTATCCGCAAGTTCTTCCTTAAGTCTCGCCAAATCAGCTTTATCGTCAATCTCACGCTCCTGATATTCCGTATATAAATCCTCAATGAGTTTCTCATCATAGAGAAGCTTTTTATCGCCTTCGAGTTTCTTTAATATATGATTTATCGACTTAATCGATAACGTCCTCTTCTTCATAAGATAGCTTACATATGAAGGATGACAATCATTTGAAGCGGCAATAAAATAAAACATCGAATATCCCCAAGGTGCTTCATTATAAAAATTCATTACATTAGAATCAGCAGCCTCAAGGAACTGGTTAATATCATACTTTTTATTGTGTCTGTTATTTAAGTACATTCCGAGGAGCTCAACAGGGCAATTACCTGCGCTCTTTCCCATTCCGAAGATTGTACCGTCAACAAGAACATTACGTTCTGTCTTGTAGCTTAACAATTCAATACAGTTTGCATAACCCAATTGAAAATTATTATGCGCATGATAACCGAGATTAATCTCCTTATCAAGCTTTTGGTCAAGAATCTCTGCGTAATGCATCAGCGTATCACTATGACAAAGACCATATGTATCAACCATTGATACTGCAAACGGCTTTACCTCATTTGCAAGTCTTATAAGATCATTAAGCTCATCATCGGAATAACTGGTAATTGATACCAACTGAGCAAATACCTTATAACCCAATGCCTTTATCTGAGCAATATATGACATTGCCTCTTCGCGCAGATGCTTCTTAAAAATAACTCTGATACCGTCAAGACAGCTCTCGCTTTGCGGACAAATTCTGTCTATATCCAAAGTACCGTAATCAATCATTCCCACAAGCTGTGCATCGCCCTTATCAAGATTACCGTAAATCTTGCTTACTGCCTTAACATCAGGAATAATACTTCTGTTCTGATCAAAGCTGCGTCTCTGATCAAGAAAACCTATCTCGATAAATTCAACTCCTGAAGCAACAAGTCTCTCGAAAATACTGATGATATTATTCTTTCCGAATTCCCAATCGTTTACATATCCACCATCACGAAGTGTACAATCAAGCAAGCTGATATTTCTCATGTTGCGTCTTCCTTAGCCTTCCTCACAAAATCAAGCGTTCAAAGCTTCCTTTATGGTCTTAGCCATATAGTCAATCATCTCATCAGTCATTCCCGGATATACACCTACCCAGAATGTATCATTCATAATTCTGTCTGTATTCTTAAGTTCTCCTACTACTCTGTAGCCTTCACCTGAAGCTCTCATCTCATCAAAACAAGGATGCTTGGTAAGGTTGCCTGCAAATAACATTCTCGTCTGGACTCCGTGTCCCTCAACATAATCAACAACCTTTCTTCTGTCTACACCTTCCTTACATGTAATAAGGAAACCAAACCATGAAGGCTTTGAATTCTCACACGGAACAGGCAGAATAAGCTTATCCTCCGTACCCTTAAGTCCGTCAAGGAGTCTGTCAAAGTTATGGCGTCTTCTCTCAACAAAAGACGGGAACTTAACAATCTGTGCACAACCTACTGCAGCCTGCATATCAGTTGCTTTAAGGTTGTAACCAAAGTGAGAATATACATACTTATGATCATATCCGAGCGGAAGCTCACCGTACTGTTTATCAAATCTGTGTCCGCAGAAATTATCCTTACCGGAAGGACATATGCAGTCTCTTCCCCAATCACGCATAGAACGAATTGCCTTATGAAGAAGCGGATTGTTTGTATAAACAGCACCACCCTCACCCATAGTCATATGATGCGGCGGATAGAAAGAAGAAGTACCTATATCACCGATTGTACCTGTGAACTTCTCTTCTCCGTTAATTACATACTTTGAACCCAGTGCATCGCAGTTATCCTCAACAAGCCAGAGATTATGCTTATCACAAAATGCCTTTACTGCGCTTAAATCAAACGGATTACCCAAAGTATGAGCAATCATAACTGCCTTTGTCTTGCTCGAAAAGGCGTTCTCAAGCTGTTCAACATCAATATTGTACTGAGGAATTGTAACATCAACAAATACAGGAACGGCACCATATTGGATAACCGGTGCTACAGTTGTAGGGAAACCTGCAGCAACTGTGATTACTTCGTCACCTCTTTTTACTCGTCTGTCACCGAGAAGCGGACTTGTCAAAGCCATAAATGCATTAAGATTTGCAGATGAACCGGAATTTACAAGAGAACAGAACTTAACACCGAGATATTCGGCAAAAGCTTTCTCAAACTTATCTGTATATCTTCCGGCAGTAAGCCAAAACTCAAGTGAGCTGTCAACGAGATTAACCATTTCCTCATGATCGTAAACACGTCTTGCATAAGGAATTCTGTCGCCCTCCTCGTATGCCTTTACTGCATGATACTTATCACAATATTCACTTACCATACCAAGAATTTGCGCTTTGGCTTGTTCTTCAGTCATATTTTCGAACATAAATAAAATCTCCTTAATTGTTTTTATCTGCAATGCAGAAAATCATTTATCTGCTTATCCATAATCTTCGGTATATCTCCGCCTTCAAGGTAAACACGCGTCCATTCTGTTATCTTGTCGATGGTTGTATTTATATGCCAAGTAGGCTTCCAACCGAATGTTGTTTTGAGTTTGCTCGAATCGAGCTTCAGGAAGTTTGCTTCATGAGGTGCATCTGCTTCACTCTTATTAATCCAGGTAAGTCCGTTACCCCATGAATTGCAAAACATAGTAACCAAATCGCCCGTATTAACGCAGTCACAATCATCAGGGCCGACATTAAACCATGAAGCCAAGTCTCTATTTATATATTGCTCTTTTACTATCATCAGATATGCCATTACCGGCTCAAGTACATGCTGATAAGGTCTGGTCGAGTACGGATTACGCACAATTATCTCTCTGCCCTCTTCTATTGCACGAACCGAATCCGGAATGATTCTGTCATTTGCGAAGTCACCGCCTCCGATAACATTTCCTGCTCTGGCAGTAGAGATGGCAATATCCCTTGAAGCAAAAAAGCTGGACTTATAACTGTGAGTAACAAGTTCGCTGCAGGATTTGGAATTGGAGTAAGGATCAAAACCGTCAAGAGGCTCGTTCTCTCTGTAGCCCCATTCCCATTCGTTATTCTTGTAAACCTTGTCTGTGGTTACATTAAGAAAGGACTTAACAGTATCTGTAAGTCTTACACACTCAAGAATATTAACCGTACCCATAACATTTGTATCATAGGTATAGCGTGGATCCTTATAGGAATCTCTTACAATCGGCTGAGCCGCCATATGAATAACAATTTCAGGTTCAGCCTTCTTAAATGCTTCATATAAAGCATCAAAATCTCTTATGTCACCGATAACTGATGTCATTTTATTCTCCACATCAGCCATCTTGAAAAGTGAAGGCTCCGTAGGTGGGTTCATCGAATATCCTGTAAGAATTGCACCAGCATTCACAAGAATACGGCTCATCCATGAGCCTTTAAATCCGGTATGACCGGTAAGAAATACTTTTTTTCCTTTGAAGAACGTCAAATCCAACTCAGCCATTATCAGTTCTCCCACTTTATCCAAGGAGCAGAACCTGAAGCAATAAGCTCCTCAAGCTTCTCCTTATCTCTCTTGGTATCCATACACTTCCAGAAGCCGTCATGAACGAAAGCCTTGAGTTGTCCGTCCTTTGCCAGATTCTCTATCGGTGCTTTCTCAAACGGTGTTGAATCTCCTTCAATATAGTCAAATACTTCCGGATTAAGAACCATATAACCACCGTTAATTATGGCACCATCGTTATCACTCTTTTCTCTGAACTTGGTAATACTGCCATCCTCTGTCATATCAAGACAACCGAATTGCTGTCCGACTCTTACTGCTGTAATTGTAGCAATTTTACCGTGTTCCTTATGATATTTCACGAGTGCATCAATATCTACATCACTTACACCATCACCATAAGTAAGCATAAACGGTTCATCACCTATGTATTTTTTTATTCGCTTAATACGTCCGCCGGTCATAGTATTAAGTCCGGTATCAACTAAGGTTACCTTCCATGGTTCAGTATGATTACTATGAACAATCATTTTGTTGTCCTGTGTAAAATCGAATGTTATATCGGAATTATGAAGGTAATAATCAGCAAACCACTCTTTTATTACGTACTGCTTATATCCGCAACAGATTACAAAATCATTATATCCAAATGAAGAATAATACTTCATTATGTGCCATAAAATCGGCTTTGAACCGATTTCTACCATAGGCTTCGGCTTTAAAACGCTTTCTTCGCTTATTCTTGTGCCGAACCCGCCGGCAAGAATTACAACTTTCATTTCGTGTCCTCCACGCATAGTAATACTAACTATATATTATAATATATATATGCAAATTTGAGATAGCTATTTTGTATGTAATCTCACAATAATTGATGCTGTTTTGCAGTTTTTATTACTGTAAATACGATATATCTCCGTAAAATCACCTTCTAAAACATTTTCTGTCAAATAAGAAATCCGTTCCGTTTAAAGTAACGCAGCGGATTTCAATTATAAATAAAGGTCATTTCCCCGAGTAAATCATTTACACAAAGGATCTGTAGGGTCAAACGTTCCCGTGCACGGCGGCGGAACAGGTTTGTCAAAAGGAGCAGATACCGAAGCATCCTTATAAAGATGAATCGGACATTCATTACAATGCTCATATACCCACTTAGCGTTAGCACATGTCGTACGAACGCAGCCATGAGAAGCTGCCTGACCGAGAAGACTGTATCCCCATGTATCCATTGTATAGACATTGGTTGTCGAATAACATTCTGAATGTATGAGATAATCTCCGCTTATTCGTGTTAAATACTGACAATAAACACCACCCATCATCAGTCCCCAACGTGACTGACTGTGGAGAATATAATCACCGAGTATCGTCTCTGTTCCCGGCTTACCGCAGGATGCTACAAACGCTACAACAGGTATATTCCAATCGTCGGTCGCATCGTCCCATGCGTAAACCATAATAATATTGTTTGCAGTATTAACAGTAAGATAATATCTGTCCTGATCACCGATGATGTCTCTGACGTCCTGACTCATAGTACCATCGTTATAGAAGAAGAACTTGTATCCGTCTACATAGTTCCAACCGGTAAGAATCTTCCCGTCAAATGAATAACCGTAAAGTGCTCCGTTCTCACCTCGCTCGGTATGATTTCTGCAATCCGAATACAAACCGAGTTCCTCACAGCGTGAATCAAACTCATCTGATTCAACAATTGACTCTATTACTACTGATTTTCCTGAATTCTCATAGGTATTCATCTGACTTTGCATCTCTGCGTCGGAGCAGTTACGTCCGAGAGCAGCAACATACAAGGAAGAAATCCACTCTTCGCGGTCACTGTCCGAGGCACTGTTCGCAATGTCTTCAATTATTCTTCTGAGAGTCTTCGAACCGTTACCGAGACGTTTCATATAATCATTAAGAACTGCTGCATCCGCTTTCGAACCATAGAAAACAATATAGGCTTTATTTACAAAAGCAGTATACGCAGGGAACAAATCACGTGGTTCGGATACTTTAATTTCACCCTTAGTTACACCGTACTCTTCACACAAATTCGTAAATTCCTGTGAAGCGGACATTCCGTACATTACATATTTACGAGACAAACCGTCAGTATTAAGCTTATCTACCCAAGCCTCCAAGCCTTCTTTCTCAGGTTCTCTCAAAAGGAAAGTTCTGTAGCATACAGTTACAAACTCCTCATCGCTGAGATTCTTATTCATAATCTCATCACTTCCGAAGAAACCCTCTATCATCTCTGATGCCGTAAGTCCGTCGTTTACTATACGACCTACCCAATACTCAAGTCCTGCTTCGTCAGGTTCACGTTCAAGAATTCCCATATAAGCAAGTCTTACAAATGCATTAACATCCGGACTTAAATCGGAAGTTTCATTAAGTTCTAAGGTTCCTCTCGTCACACCATATGAATCACATAAATTCTGAAACTCATCGGAATTGGCAAAACCTGCAAGTACAAATCTTCTTGTTGCACCTTCCTCAAGTAAATTTATCCAATGAACCTTACCGTCATAATCAGCTATTCGTCCGAAAAAGGTATTATAAAGAGTATCAACATACTCCTCATCAGTCATATCTAAATTCAAGAATTCTTCACTTTCAAAGAAATTCTGAGCCACTTCAACTGCAGGCATTCCGTTAAGAATATCCTCGGTCCAGCGTTCAAGACCTGCTGCTTCTGCAGCACGCCCAAGTGCAACCTCATATAATCTTGCAACAAAATCCCTGACACCTTTCTCTGCATCAGGCATATCTTCTCTGCATATCTTTACATCATTCTTAACAAAAACACCATCAGCCCAAACAACGTCCGGCAATGCGGTAAAACACATTGTTGTTGTCAGCGCCAGGGTAATTATTCTCTTTTTTAACTGTCCCATACTCTCTCTCCACATTCCGTTTAGGAAAATTCCAATAATATTATTACATTACTTTTGCCAAAAGTGGAAATTTATTTCTTAAAAAGTGATTATTTTTTATCTTCCGGCATCAAGCGCAATTGTTATTGTAAACCATCCGACATCTACACTTGCTTTTATCTTTCCGTTTATAAGATGAACTAATTTCTGCGTTACGGACAAACCGATACCGCTTGAATTATTATTACGGGTTTTATCTGATTGGTAAAATCTGTCAAAAACCTTAGTAGGATCTATCTCATCGTTAACATCAAATTTATTGGAAACAGACATAACTGCATGCTTACCCTCCAAAGCAAGTGATACACGCATCTCATCCTTACCGTGGGCAAGAACATTTTTTATCAGATTCTGAAGAATCCGCTTCAAAAATCTCTCGTCAGTAACCAGTTCAATCCCTTCTGCAACGTTAACCGATACCTTAATTCCCTTACGCTCTATATCCTCGTAATAAGAAAACAATGTGGTTAGCATAACCTGAGATACATCACAATGATCAAATACCGGTGGATTTGAATCACATGAAAGCTTAGTATAAAAAAACATCGACTCAAGCAGGTCGGAAAGAGAACTTATTCTTTCCTTTATAATGTCAGCGTAACGTTTCTTATCTTCCTCGGAATTTGTTTCGAGCAACAGATCAAAATACCCGGACAAAGACGTAAGCGGTGTTCTGATATCATGCGACATATTCACGATGGTATTTTTTATTTCTCCATCCTTGCGCATGGTCTCAATTTCCTCTTCACGGGTAGCCTCGATAAAATGATTCAAATCATTTACCATACCTCGCATTTGTCGTACTCCCGTATAGACATTAACCTTCTGATTGGTTTTGTTGTTAGCTATAAATCGAATTTGTTTGCGCAGAGCGCGGATTTGACTTATCAGACTAACCAAAAGTAAAGAAACAACGACCACAGCTATCAGCAGTGCAACAATAATAATTATGTAAACGTTATTCGTCATAAACTATCGCTCCAATCGTGAATCAATATTAAACACGGATAAAACAGCACCTATAGTCATCATTATAATAGTCTTGGTTAATGAAATTACTGAATTCAGAACTACTATCTCACTGACCTTATCCGGAATAAGACCTCTCTGTTGTGCGGTAAAGCCATATATCTTTATCAGCTTATTCTCACTGTAGATGAATTTAGTATAATAAAAAATGTTGTAATAATTTGATCTGGCTTCACTTTGTGAGATTGAGATAAAGAAACTGAGACTTAAAGCTACAATAAATAAGTAACTGAGAAAGTATCCCTTCATTCCGTATGAAAAAAACTTGCTGATTAACAACGTCGATAAAACGCCTCTCAGTTGTATATAAACAAAAGTAACTACAAACGATTTTTTTATATCATTCATGTTATACCATAACGGTGATGTGCCTCTGAATTGAACCGACATAATAACCACAATAAATGCAAAAAGAATTAATATTGCTTCAATTAATGCAAAAGCACAATATTCTCCCAGAGTTATCAGAACTTTGTTCTTTCTTGCAAACGGTTCATTAAGATAAAATCTGTTACCGTAATAATCCGTATAGTATCCGCAAATGATATTCACCATTAAAAACTGAATCAAATATATCATGGACTGATACACAGATACAGACATTGCCGTAGCGTCATCCAAATCGACAGTTATTGTGGTTCTGACAATCAACTTCGGAAAATTATTTGAAACAAAAACAGTAAACCATATCCAAACAGCAACCACAAGAAAAAGCTGAAGCATCATCGGTTTACTCTTCCAATATCTAAAAAAAACTGTCTTAATCCTACCAGTAACCATACCCTAACTGTTTGCTGACATAAAATCATCTATAATCTCTTCGCAAATTAATTATAACACTAAGAGCAACCGAAATCACAATGCATACTATGCTTACCACAACAGCACGATTCACAAACTCAGATATAATACCAACATAATACTTTGCAGCAATCTCATTTAACAAATATCTGGTAATTCTGAAATCGGAATTAGGATAGACAGAATTTATTAATGTATCGACTACTGATATCGGAAGAGACAAAAGTCCCAATGAAAACGTAATACAAAAAATAAGTGAAATTGATTTTCTGTGAAAAATCTCGCTCACCGCCAAACAAACACAAACAAATGCATAGGTTATTATGAAGCTTACCAGAAAATATATCCAACATTGTTTGTTCATAGTCCACTTTATTCTTCCCGTATAGAAAAGCTTGACTACTATAGTGCAAATACCCATGAACACATGCCATATAAGGCTGTATATAAATCCCACAACAAACTTCGACAGAATCGGTAAATATCGTCGTCTTATGCTGTTAAGAAGATTCTTGTAAAATCCGACCGAGTATTCGTTTTCAACAAATAACGGAATAAATATTGCAATCATAAGTAAATGAATCGTAAGCCTGTAACATGTGGAGAAAAACACGGCAAAAGACTCATTGTAATATATACCTTCTCCCCAGAGAAGCTTAACCTTATCATAATCACTGTAAGAAGCTATATCTGTAGAATACTCATATGTCTCAGTATAACCGCGCAATAAATCCTCTATTGTACTGTTCTCCTTCTTCTCCAACTCAATGAGCGAATTCAAAGAATTACCGTTCTTGCTTACAATGGAAATATCCACTTTAAGGAAGACATATCCGCAAACCAAATAAAGAATAAAAGCTATCAAAAAGAGATTCCAAAAATCTTTTGTTCTCTTCATTCTGAACAAATCATATCTTACTAATTTATTAAAGTCGGAATTAAACCACTTTTTAGACATCCCGAACTTACCTCAGTTTCCCCTAATAATATCCAGGAAGTATGTTTCCAAGTCTTTCTTTGTTACGGAAATCGACTCTACTGCAATTCCCTGCTTGACAAGCAACGCATTTATCTCGCCTGCTTCATCAACTCTCTCAAAAATCTCCAAAGTTCGATTGTCAGTCATAGAATACTTAGTAATACCGGCAGCTTCAATAACCGGCAAAATCTTTGACATATCCGAAGACAAAATAGTAATTCGGTTCGTACACTTGCTTTGAAGTTCTTCACGCGTTGATTCTTCAATAATTTTTCCGTTCTCAATAATCGCATAATCCGTTACCAGTTTTGCCAACTCTTCAAGTATGTGACTTGAAATAAGTATCGTAATACCATTCTCTTTATTAAGCTTAATCAGAAGTTCACGCACCTCGGCAATACCTTGCGGATCCAATCCGTTTATCGGTTCGTCCAAAACAAGAAAATCAGGTTCTGACACCAAAGCCATAGCTATGCCGAGTCTTTGTCTCATACCGTAAGAATATTTTCTTATTTTTTTGTCATTAACATCGCCAAGACCTACTTTATGAAGTAATGCGGCTATTTTCTTTTTATCACAATCAACACCGTAAGCTATTGCTTTGAGTTTAATATTATCGTAAGCACTTAAATCAGGATAAAGAGCAGGATACTCTATGAGTGCTCCTACGTGTGATAAAGCTTCATTGGTTGTACATTCGAAGCCTTCAAAATTAAACGTTCCCGAGGATTGCAAAATCACACCCGTAATCATCTTCATAAAAGTCGTTTTACCGGCACCGTTACGTCCGATAAGCCCATAAATCGAACCACGCTTAATATGAAGGTTCACATTATCTACAACTACTTTCTTTGCATAAACCTTAGTAAGGTTTTCCGTTGTAAGCAAAAAATCGCTCATTCCACACTCCTTAGCATTTTATAAGTGAACCCACACACTAGATTATTAATCATGATAATTGCGATAACGCTAATAAAAAATAAAGAAATGGTAAAGATAAACACCATCACATAATTATTTTGCCAATCTGAAACCTATTCCCCATACTGTATCAATATATTCGTCATTGGTTACTTTCTTGAATTTTGTACGAATATTGGATATATGAACATTTATCGTTTTATCCTCAGCAAAATACGTCTCGTTCCAAGCATACTCAAAAATTTCCTGCTTGGTAAACACCTTTGTAGGATACATCATAAGAAGCTCTATTATCTTGTATTCCTGGCGTGTAAGAGGGACACTGACACCTTCCAATTCTACTTCATAAGTGGATTTATTAAGCTTAAGCTTTTTTACCTCAATTATGTCATCAGTGGCATCTGTTCCCTGCATTTGCTCAAGATGACGTAACTGAATCTCAACACGTGCAATAAGTTCTCTCACCTCGAAAGGTTTAACAAGATAATCATCAGCACCTAATTCAAGCACGCTGAGACGAGAATCCACATCAACCTTGGCAGATACAACTATAACAGGAAGCTTGGTAAACTCACGAATCTTTGCAAGCAATTCTTCACCGGAAAGTCCCGGCATCATTAAATCAAATATCGCCAAATCAAATTTTCTGTTCTGAATATTTAACAAACCTTCTGTGCCCGAGAATGCCTGCGTACAATTAAACCCATGTTTAGTTAACGCTTCAGCCATCAGGTTATTGATGATGGAATCATCCTCAACAATAAGAATTTCCGCACTCATCCGACCTTAACCTCTGAATTATCCTCAGTCTCAATTGCGCCACTGTGATTTCCGAGTTTACTTACAGTCTCAGTATCACCGATTAGTCTTAATGCCTCTGTCTCACTGATTTTAATAATAAGACCATCCTGCTTTAATGATTCAACAAAAGCTCTGTTATCAAAACGGGAAGGAGCAAATACACCTGCTTTATTCCAAGCTCCGTTCATTACAAATCTTATGGTTGTTGCTACAACAAGTCCTGTAATACAATCCTTTGTATTTATGTTAGTACCGTACTGTTTATCACAATCAAGAACGTAACTTGAAATCTTCTTTGAACCGTTCTTTTTACCTGATATAACAAGATTAACCACACCGTCTGTCGAGTCGTCGTTATCACATTCGACTGTATTGTCCTCTACAGTATCTTCCACGCTGTTCTTAGCAAGAACAAGCCCCAGAAAATCCAAAGGTGAAATCATCGTTCCGTTAACACTGATTAAATCCGTATCAAGCATACCGACATTCTTCAAAGTTTTAATCAAATTTAAATTGTGAGTATTGAATGTAGAGAAATATCTTACATTCGGTATTTCAGGCATTTCCTTAAGGAAAATATTAATGATATCGTGATTAAACATAAACAAGTCAGTATGGCCTATACCCTCAACATCTCTGGATGTCTTACACTCAAAAGGAGCATACTGCTTAACTTCTCCGCCCTCAATCACACTTGCAATCTGAGACAATTTGCGAATCTCTTCCATAAGATCAGCATTGCTCTTGCTTGCATTGTCCTTGACGGATGAAGCCTCCAAAACATCAATTGAATCGATTATATCGTATTCATAATCCAAAGCATCCTTTACCATTGCTATCAGCGCAGCATGGCTGAACTCACAACCGGTAATTGCGGTAAGTCCTGCATCTCTGAATGCAGAAAACTGTTCGAACTGCTTTGCAACAAAATCATCTTTTATGTCATTATAGAAAAGATTTACATCAACATAAGCCGCATGAACCTTAAGTGCACACTTCATAGCAGCCTGAGAATACTCGGCATCACCGAGATATACTATCATATGAGGTCCGAAAATCTGAAGCATCATTGATGTACGTTCTTCGTTTGAAAGATCAACTGCAGCAGTTACGATTCTGGTCTTACCCGAGGTAGCATATTTACGATAAACATCGCTCTGAGCCTTATCCTTGCCGGCTATGCAAAGTTCCTTTACCGGAGACCCCACACCTGTAAGAATAGGTACAATTACATCTGTTATCTCATTACAACCAATCACCAACACCTTATCCATATAACTGCAATTCCTTTCAAAATATACATAATCATTTTAATTGTTTATTTACAAAATGACAACATAATATTTATATTTTATTTTTGTTAAAAATATCAATTATTTATGTCTTCACACAAATAAAAATAAAAAACTCCCCGTTTGCTGACGCTTATCGGGGAGTCGAAATTATTTGAAATTTTCTTTTCGATAATAAGGAATTACGGCATTATTCCATAGGAAGCACACAGATTCGCAAATTCAGGCGAACCCTTAAATCCGTCATAAACGGTTTCTCTTGATGCACCGGCATTGAGCTGTTGTACCCACTCGGTAAGTCCGGCCGTATCTGCCTCTCGTCCGAAGAATGCCTGATACATATAGCTTACAAAAGCCACATTATCAAGGTTGCGATTGGTAAACTCAGAACTGAAAATAAATCCGTAAGCACAGCCCGAACCGGAAAGCTTGCCGTCTATCAATGCCTGTGTCCATGTCGCCTGACCGCTTTGATCAGGAAGGCGACCGAAGCACACCTTGTAAAGACGGGCAACAAAAGAGTTTACGCCGCCTTGCTGCGTATTCGGAACACCCGTAACATATACACCTGACACAACACCGTAGTTGAGGCACAGATTGTAGAACTCAAGTGAATTGGCAAATCCTGCAAATACTACTTCTCGGGAAATGTTGTTATTAAGCATATCGAGCCAATATGCAAATCCCGCTTCATCAGGAGTACGTCCGAAGTACATACTGTACAAATCGGTAACGAACTGCTCATTGGTTGTATTTTTATTGCTGTATTCATCTCCGAAAATAAAACCGTATCCTACCTGCGCACCGCAAGCCTGTCCGTTGTTGAGTTGTGACACCCAGTACTCATATCCTGCTTCATCAGCAGAACGTGATAATGCAACATCATAGCAACGATTTACAAAATCACCTACATTCATCTCTGCAGCCGGCATCGTAGGAAGCGGAACAGGAGTAAGTGTGTTGTCCCCGCCCGGTACCGGAGTCGGTTCTGTGTTGCCTTTACCTGAAGGAGCTGGATCTGTATAAGGCAAATCTGTTACATCAATCCACATGGCAGGTCTGATACCGCCTATATAATTGGCAGTAGCCATACCAAACTCAAGAGGAACACCGTTATAGTCAACAAACATAGCCGAATACTTATTAACGCCGGCTGTTCTGAGCCACCAATACGAATAACCGGTGTTGGCATCTCTGAATGCAGGTTCGTTATTTCCGATAAGTGCATATTCTGTACAAACAGCAGTACGCATACTGTCATCCGTAAATAAATCGGCAGCTTCATCTGCACTTAACAGAAAAACCTTATCCTGCGTATCAGAAGTTCCCGAAACATCAAACAAATCATTACCTTTGTTTTGAATTGTAGATAAATTGATACGTGCTTTCTCTTCATCACTGAAAGCATCATTTATAAACTCATTATTCAGCCACTTTCTGATATCACTGTCAGCCCAAGGTGTATCAAGTGCCATTATTGTATCCTGAAAGCGTCTGAATTCAAGCACCTTCTCTGTAATAACAAGAGCCTTATTTCCGTCATTCTTGAGAACTATCCAATTAAGCGGCTCTGCTTTATCTTTATTACCATCCTGCTCATATGTACCGAATTCAAATACCTTTCCTACATAAAATCCAGTAAGTTCAGGAGAAGCAGGAGCGGCTCCGGTTCCGTTAAATGTTTTCTGAGCACCTGATAATGCTTCATTTAATTCCTGTATCTCAATTGCATTCCACTGTTCACTGCTTCCGCCGTAAACAACAGAGTTAAGAGCAGGACAATTGTTAAATGCTCCATTACTGATTTTGGTTACACCGCTTCCGATATTCACGTTTCCCAAAGCACCGCAACCGAGAAATGCATATTCTGCAATAACGCCCTTGTTAATGCTTACTGAACCGATAGGAAGATAAGAGAATGCATAGTTTCCGATAAAAACAACACTGGCAGGAATACTTATCTCAAAAACAGAATTACAGCCGTTAAAGCAGTTAGCACCGATAAATTCAAGACCTTCGTTTAAAGTAATCTTACTAATTCCGTTACACATAAAGAAAGCATATTCACCGATTGATTTTACCGATGAAGGAATACTTATCGACTTTATATCCGCAAGATATTCAAAAGCATGTGAAGGAACAGACGTAACCTCCGAAGGAATAACCAAATCCGTAACAAGCTTACCGTTAAGATACAGTTTACGTGATTTACATGTAGGATTGGATGCTATACCGCCGAAATTTATATTACACCAAGCTTCTATGCTGGAAATATTTACTTTTTGAACCGACTCACAAAGCTCAAAAGCACTTATGCCCATCGCAGTAACCTTATCACCGATATTAACATTTATAAGAGAAGAGTCATAAATAAAAGCCGACTCTCCTATAATACCTGAAGGAATTGTAATGTCGGTAAGGGCAGTGCACTCGGCAAAAGCTGCAAATCCTATCTCCTTAAGAGATGTCGGTGTCTGAAGTGTCTTCAAGTTTTTACAACCCCAGAAAGCACTCGTACCTACCGAAGTAACACCCTCGTCAACAATAACACTCGTAATTTGATCCTTATATTCATACCATGGCATACAAAGATCCGAATTCGGATTGTTATACACCGGATAACCGTTCATATCTCCTTTGCCGGAAATATGCATTACACCGTTATCCAAGCTCCAACGAACATTGTCGCCGCATTCACCCGATGCGCTTCCGGCAGCATTTACCTTAATGCCTCCGAAAAGTGACAAAGAAGTCATAGCAGCAACAACAAAACCTGCGAGAATTTTTTTAACTCTGCTCATAGTTTCACCTCAACTTTTTTTAACAAACTTATTTGTATTATAAATGTTTTTCTTACTAAGAGCAATTTATCTTACAGGTCGGATATTAATGTCAATCGATTAATTCTCAGCGCTGTATTCGCCTTCCAAGATGCCGTAGCCGACAATGTTTCCGCTCTCGCCGTTTTGAGTTATATCCAAATCCTCAAGAAAATCATCAATCTTATTGCCGTTGGCATCGAAATGTGTTTTTACCTCACCCGGAACATCTTTTAATGCAACTACGTAGATATTGTACGGATGTGTTCCGTAAGGAGGATAAGGTCCCACATATTTATTATCGTCAGAACCGTCTATCTGACCCAAAGCAACGGAAGTGTCAGTTGTTAACATTTCCATGTGAAGCCAATAAGCCTTTGTGTCTATCATATACACTGCATAGTAGGAAGCTCCGTCAACAGGATTCCAACTCAATTCCGGTGACAGATTCTCACCGTTAAGTGTATTGGTTATCTGAACATCCCAAACGCCTTCATTAAGATTAGGTGATGTAATCTCTATGTTTATCTCTCGTTGTGTTTCAGTCGTTGTCTCAACTGCTGTTGTCTCTGCAACAGTTGTTTCTGCTGTTGTTTCTGCTATTGTTTCTTCACTCTCCGCTTCAGTTACACTCTCTGTCTGAGACACAGATACCGTAGTTGCATTTTGAGTTGTTTCAAAATTGTCATTACTGCATCCCGCAACATTTGTCATCAATAATACCAAAGCCAAAAATACACAAATCTTTTTCATTTTTTCTCCTTAAAAACAATTTAAAATATCATACTACTCCTTTTTCGAGAATTTCAAGTACAGCACCGAATTATTACACTTAACATGAAAGTTTTTATTCACAGTGTTATAATTCTTCTCAAAAGCATACGAGGTGTATATATGAGTAATACAGTATCTGAAGCTATGGGCGGTTACCTTTTCGCACACTTTATCGGGGAAGAGACCGAATTAAGCGAGCAAATCTATTTTTCTTTAAGCCGCAACGGACTTAACTTTACGGATATGAATAAGTTAAATCCTGTTTTGATAAGCAACGTCGGAGAACGCGGTGTAAGAGATCCTTTTCTCTGCAGGTCGCATGAGGGAGATAAATTTTTTATCATAGCCACGGATTTAAGCATACACAACAGAGGCGGTTGGTTCAAAAATGAGCAGGGCTACTATGATGCGAGCACAACAGGCAGTCGATACCTTGTTCTTTGGGAATCACCTGACCTTATTAATTGGAGTGAACCGAGGCTCATTGACGTTGCTCCTCAAAATGCAGGTATGGCTTGGGCACCGGAAATTATATACGATGAAGCTGCATCCGAATATGTAATATTCTTCTCATCCAGCATAATGGACCCCGTTACCAAGTACAAAGCTAAACCTAATGCTATTTATTGTGTACGTTCACGTGACATGATTAACTTCAGTAATACCGAATTATTTATAGATAACCAGGATGGTCGAGAGATAATCGACACCACCATCCTTAAGATAAACAATTTCTATTATGCAGTATCCAAGGACGGAGACAACAGTGAGAAAGGCGGAGGCATAGTTATTCACAAAAGTTCCGATCTCAAAAACTGGATTAAGGTTTTGGATCTTGACGATCTCTGTCTTGATTTGTCCGAGGCAGGCGTAGATGTTTTGGATAATTCCTCTCTTGAAGGACCTGAATTGTTTTTGTATAACAAATCCGATTGGGAAAATCCAAATGTACCTGAATACGGAATAATTGCAGACAGATACATGGCAGGCAACGGATATCTCCCGCTTAAAACCACCGATATCGAAGATAAAACAGGAGCTTCCTGGAAGGTTTTAAGTCACAATGAATATAACTTTGACAGGCTCAAAAAAAGACACGGAACAATTCTGCCGTTAACAAAAGACGAAGTTCAAAAACTGTGCAAACACTTTATGTAACTACTTTATCAACGGGGAAAAATATATATGATGCTTCATGAGATTTATCCGCACAAATTCGATATAACCTACACACAGCGTAAAGCTTCCGATAATGATTTTATTGTTATCTGCAAGGGAAACGGAATCCTTGTTAAGGAAGAGGACGACGGGATTATTTTGCCGCGTGTAAAAAATATATACGATTCTGCTGACACTGATGGTATTAACGAATTAAGATTCCTTTTCACTTTGGACGGTGATATCGGAGTATACAAAGCAGAAGTTGATTCTTTGGACGGCTTTGCACCTGTCTCCCCAAGAGAACTCAGAACAAAGAAACCGATGTGGATCAGTTATGCTGCCGTGGTTGCTTTCAGACTCAATGTCTGGTACAAAGATACAAAATTTTGCGGAAGATGCGGCAGTCCTATGACACATTCCGATTCTGAACGTGCAATGATTTGCAGCAACGCAGAATGCAAAAACACCGTCTATCCTTCAATATGTCCGAGTGTTATAGTCTTGATAAAGGACGGGGACAGAGCTCTTCTCACAAGATATGCTGTAAATCACAGCAATTATCGTCGCTACGCTCTTGTAGCAGGTTATGTGGAAACCGGAGAGACTCCCGAAGATACCGTAGCTCGTGAAGTTTATGAAGAAGTAGGTCTTAATGTAAAAAACATCACCTATTATAAAAGTCAGCCATGGCCGATATCAGGTGCGCTGCTTCTTGGTTATATATGTGATTTAGACGGTTCGGACAAAGTACGACTGGATGAGAATGAACTTGAAACAGCCGTATGGGTTAATCGCGCTGACATCCCTGACAGGTCTGCCGATGTAAGTCTGACAAGTGAACTCATGGAAATGTTCAGAACCGGAAAGATTTAAACCCATTTTCGAGAAGGCGGAAAATATATTATGGATATACCACAGGATTTAAAGGCAAATGCAGAGCGACTGACCGAGGGATACAGTCAGGCACTTCTCAGGAAAACTGCGCAAAATTTGAGCGATCGCTACAGAAACGACAGCGGAGCAGGAAAAAAGCTTTGCACTGAAGATATTGAAGCTGCAGTATATTCCCTTGTAAGAATGCCTGCTACCTACGGTGCCGTATCAGATGCCATTAATTATGCTTTGGAATATTATGATGGTGAACCTATTAAGACACTCCTTGATGTAGGGGCCGGAACCGGTGCGGCAAGCTGGGCCGTATCAGACTTGCTGACACTGGACAGTATTACCTGTCTTGAGAGAGAAGCCGCCATGCGCAATGTCGGTTCTGAGTTAATGCTCGGCGGTTCGGATGTGCTGCAAAGGGCAAAGTGGATAGAAGCAGATCTTATTTCCTCAAACAATCTTTGCAGTGCCGATCTTGTGATTGAATCCTATGTACTTAATGAGATGTCCGCCACAAACCGGAATCTAACGGTAGAAAAGCTTTGGAATTCCTGCAATCGGATGTTGATTCTGGTAGAACCCGGCAGCAAACCGGGGTTCAACGTTATTAAAGAAGCCCGCTCTCAGCTTCTCAAGCTTGGTGCTCATATAATTGCACCGTGTCCTCACGAGGATAAATGCAGACTGGAATCTGACGACTGGTGTCACTTTACATGCAGGGTTCAACGAAGCAAAATACACCGTCTCTTAAAGGATGGTGATGTTCCCTACGAAGATGAGAAATATTCTTATATAGCTGCAGTGCACAGCGACTCTGATTGTCGCCGTGCTTCCTCGCGAATTTTGAGACATCCGTATATCGACAAGGGACAGGTTCGGGTAGAACTTTGCAGTACTGATTCAAATTCAACCGTGACCATACGCAAACGTGACGGTGACATATATAAAAGTGTCCGTAAAGCAAAACAGGGAGATTCACTGAGTTATTGACTATTGTACTTCTTAATAAAATGTGCTAACGTTAATAGTTGAAATTTCAACTATTAATAAAAGGAGCACAAAGAATGCACGGTAAAAACGATAATAAAGCTTCTGCAATCGAATCCTTCAAGTCGGATTCAGTTACCTCAATTGTACTGAAAAACAGTATTCCGGCACTTATAGCCATGATGATGGTAATGGTTTACAACCTGGCCGATACATTTTTTCTCGGTCTGACTCATAACGACCTGGCAGTTACGGCTGTATCCTATGCCACACCGCTTTTTATGATTTTCATGTCACTCGGAACTCTGTTCGGTGTCGGCGGAACCTCGGTAATATCGAGGGCACTCGGAGCCGGCAAAATCGATCATGCAAAAAAGACCTGTTCCTTCTGTATGTGGTCTTGCGTAATCGTAGGTACAATATTCATGATTATTCTTTGGGCGTGTCTGGACAGCGTTACCGTTATGTTAGGCGCCAAGGATGAAGGCTTTGAACTCACCAAGCTGTATCTTAAAATCGCTGTCGGATGCGGTGTTTTCTCCATGATATCCAACTGTTTCTCCTCCATAGTAAGAACAGAAGGAGAAGCCATGAAAGCAATGACCGGCACATTAATCGGTAATCTTCTCAATCTTATTCTCGATCCGATATTCATCCTCGGCTTGAAGCAGGGTGTTGCCGGTGCAGCAATTGCTACAGTTATAGGAAATGCCGTTGCCGCGCTCTATTACATATTGTATTTTCTCAAAGGAAAATCCTCCCTCAGCATCAGCATTAAAGATTTTTCCGTAAAGGACAAAATTGTGTCCGGGGTATTCTCTGTCGGGATCTCCGCTTCACTTGCCAACCTGCTTGTCAGCATGTCATCCATCATTGTAAACATGCAGCTTTCAAAATACGAGAACGGAAACATGCTTGTAGCCGGCTATGGTGTAACTGCAAAGGTTATAATGATTGTTACTTTGATAGGTATAGGTATAGGAAGCGGCGTACAGCCTTTCATCGGTTACTGCTACGGCGCTCTTAATAAAAAACGTCTTGTACAGGGAATCCGCTTTGCTTCGCTCTTCGGACTTATTCTGTGCTTTATTATCGCTGCATTGTGCTTCATTTTTGCGGAACCTGTTGTAAAAGTATTCCTTACAGATGCCTCTGCTCTTGAAGCCGGTGTTCACTTTACCAGAATTCTCATGAGCACGGCATGGTTGATAGGCGCATTTGCCGTAATCCAAAACTCTCTGCAGGCCATCGGAGCTGCTACTCCGGCCCTCCTTGCCTCAATCTTCCGTCAGGGTGTTATCTTCGTTCCGATGATGTTTATTTTGCAAAGTCTGATCGGCATCGATGGTCTTATTGGGGCACAGCCTGTAGCAGATATTTTGTCACTTGTCATTGTCATCATCATGTTGATCATTAAGCTCAACAAAACTGATTTTTCCTCTTCGAAAAGCTGACATCAGACTCACAAACACCGCAATCAAAACTATCAAACTGACGAATAAAGCCCACGGAAAAACAGCAATTCCGAAAGTGTTTGCAATAAACGCAAACACTACCGGGCCGCACAAAAAAGCCAAATTGGCGGCAGCCATCTGTGAGCCTATAACGGAAGTAGCTTTTCGCTCTCCGAAGATTCTCGGTGTCAAATAATTAAAGTTAGGAAACAGCGGGCCGTTTCCCGTTCCTATGAGAAATAATCCCGCTGTCACGGCAGTATTTCCGCCCCACGGAATTAATACAGTAATAATACCGGCACTCAAAAGACAGAGTCCGATTGTTATTATTTTAAGCGGACTCAGCTTATTCGATACCAATCCGGATACGAATCTTCCTACCGCAATACCGGCAAAATAGAATATCACTCTCGATGCAGCCGCATCCGGCGTCATTCCTAATATCTCAACAAGATATGTACTGCACCAAGCCGAGCAAATACACTCAATACTGCAGGATGCAAAAAACAAAAGCCACATTGATTTAACAAAAGGCATTCGAATCAGTTCACCAAACTTAATAACCGTTATCTCAGAATCATTTGTTACCTTTGAAGCCGATGAATGTGAACGTTTCCAAAGAGGAAGACTTGCCGTAACAAGCGCTGCAATAATCAGTTGAATACAAAAAGCAAACATATATCCGCTGCGCCATCCTCCGTTTGCTGCAAGCGTGTCTGCCAGAATAATCGGGCTGATTGTTATACCTATTCCGTAAAAGCAATGCAAAAAGCTCATCTGTCTTGCCGAATAATGAATCGCTACATAATTATTCAAAGCCGTATCAACAGAGCCCGCACCGAGTCCCAGAGGAATCGCACACAGAACCATAAAAACAAAGTTTCCCGACAGCGAATATCCCAACAAAGCAAACGCGGTAAGTGCCGTAGATACGGCAGTAACCTTCCCGGTTCCCATACGTTTGATTAATCCGGCACTCAAAATCGATGACGTAAGTGTTCCTACACATGATAAGGTTGTAATAATGCTTCCGTATCCGAATGGCAGATTAAAATCCTTATATATGGCAGACCAAGCAGTTCCGAACATTGAGTCCGGTAATCCCAATCCTATAAAAGCTATATAAATAAAAAAGAGAAGAATCATAAAAACTTACCTTAATTTGATTTTGTTGTTGCAATTTATAATGTCTATACTTTACAATAAAAACAGTATATAAGACAAATTTAATTTGTCGATGAAGGCTTGGTTATAGAAAAAGAGAATCGTCCGTTTGTTTATCTGCTTCATTTTCAGTAGATAGCTCACGGGCGATTTTCTTTGTTTTATTAAATTTTTATGATAAACTTCTATTTGTTTAGTATATTCAGCGGGAGAAAATAACATGGAGAAATATCATAAGCAAGTACCTGATACCTATTATGAACCGTCCGAGAACGGCGGAACAATCACGAGCTTCACATACAATTCAGTAAGAAGTGATAACGGCGAGCCTTGTACCAAACGTGCACTCGTATATCTTCCGAAGGGATATGACCAAAACGCCGATGCATACAACGTCTTATATCTTATGCACGGCGGCGGCGGAAATGAAGAGGAGTTTCTTTACGGACAGGACAATCAGCGTGCTCTCATCAATATAATCGATCACATGATTGACAGCAAAGAGCTGGATCCGCTTGTTATTGTTGCTCCTACCTTCTACTATGAACGTGTTGTTTCTGCAGGACACGATATATCCGAATGCGGAAGACTTACAGCCAAATGGTCAACTGAATTCAGAAACGACCTTATTCCTGCTGCAGAATCCTTATACAACATACGAACCGACAGAGAGGGCCGCATATTTGGCGGATTCTCAATGGGTTCCTGCACAACCTGGCGTATCTTTACCGAATGTCTTGACCTGGTTAAGAATTTCATTCCGCTCAGCGGTGATTCATGGATTATCTGTGAGAAAGGCGGAGCAGTTTATCCGAAGGAAACCGTCGCACGTATAGCCGCCAGAATCAAAGAAAACAATTTTGATTCGCTGAGCTATAACATATTTGCCGCAACAGGAAATCAGGATATTGCCTTCCCGGCTTTGGATGCACAGATTAATACTATGTTTGACGATAATTGGAATACACCTTCCGAAAACAGAAATCTTCGTTACTTCACATGGCCTGAAGGTGTCCATGATTATAAGGACATATATAAATATATGTATAATCTTTTACCGGACATTTTTAATTACTGATTGTTACTTACAATTCAACTTATAGGTTTCTTTAGGTCCGAGATATGACTGATTTATTTCTGTTCCTTCCTGATAAATAATCAGCTTGGTAAGAACGAAGTTCGGACTTACGGCATGAATTGTCAGAGTGTTTATTCCCTCTTTCAATTCAACTTCAGCATACGTTCTTCGTACATTATCCAGGACGCCGCGTTGCCAAAGCATATTTCCGTCTCCTACGGCAAAGCCTTCTTCTATCGTTTTTACGATTTGCAAGTCGCCTTTATTAACCGTGAGACCGAAGGAAATCCATGCATCCTGACCGTTCTTTCCGTTTACACACGGATTGCTCGGATTAGTATGTAATTCCAAAGTATATTTTCCTGCTTTAGGCAAATCAACCTTGTACGTTACACTCGGCATACTTCCGGCTTCAAAGAAATTTATATTCTGCGGATATGCCTTAATACCGGATATGGTTCGACCGTAATTCTCAATCACCTTAAATCCTTCAAATTTACCGTCATTCTTGCAGCTGTAGTTTTCTGCCTCAATGGCAATATACTTGCCCTGTCTTGCGCCTTCAGGCAGCACACGCGTATAAGACGGCATACCTGTAACCGTATTACCCGGGTTTACTTCCCCTTCAGCGCACCATTTATATATATTAACATCCTTAGACTTACTCTTCTCACTGCAAATAACAGGTACTCTTATATCTATTTTCTTGTCCTCGCTCTTAATCGTTATTACAGGTGCAGAATCACCTGTCAATGAACTACCGTTCTTCTCTATCCTGTCCCTGTCTATACTTATCTTGACCGTCTCTGATTTATACGGAGCCGCCTTCCCGTTTGCAAACATTACATTCTTCTTATTCCCTGTCGAAAATGTTACATATTCACAATTTGACTCTATGGTATATTCCACAGGTTTTGCCGACGCTGTCGACAACTGAACAGCGTTATTACAAACCGAACAATCAGGATTCAAAAATGCGCCCAATGTCATTACACGTCCGGTCCATACACCGCCCTCCGTGTGCTGGTTGGTACCCGGAATCGTTGCAATAAGTCTCTTTTTATTTGCAGGCTCCATGCTGTGAATAATAGGATACTCGCATTCTTCTTCACACCAATATTTAAAACCTATATGTTCGGAAAGTCCCATTCCGTACCATTTTCCGTTCTTAATCTTGTGGAGCTCAGCAACAAGTGCTTTGTCTTTTGCTATACACTTCTCTACTTCATCTGCAAGTGTCAGCGCATACGTGCTTCCGATTGATGCATAGTAATGATTTAATGTTGTCAAAAGCCACATTTTCTGAACATTAAGATTTGCAGTGAGCGGCAAATACAACAGCTCATAGTAAGCAAATTCCGTATCACGGTTACCCTTTGATAACAGTTTGTCTCTTTGAGCTTCGCATCTTTTAATCAGCGTATTTACCTCTTCCAGTTTATCGTTACATTCTCCGAAGACAGCCGGCGCATATATCTTATCGTTCATCGCCTCGGTACGTCTGCAGTTTGTTATCTTTGTATAACCTTCTATCAAATCAGCTGCGTTCTTAATCTCTGAAGTGCTTAATTTACCTCTGAAGTTCTTTTCTGAGAACAGTCTTGTATATTCCTTCGGACTTTCCGCATTTGATGTACCCCATTTCTCAAAATCGTATGCCATATTCAAGAAATATGACAACGGAAATTCATTCGAAAATATATCTCCGACATTCACTATCCATAAGTCCCTTACGCCGAAGTCATAAGCAGTTGTCATCTGCTCCCATATCTTCGGAAGAAACGATGTGTTAAACCATTCAAAGGATATAGGTAAACCATGGTAATCAAAATGATAATACATTCCGTAACCGCCCTTATGGTTACGCATTTCTTCCGTCGGCAGGGTTCTTAAATTGCCGTAATTATCATCGCACAGCATCAGAGTTACGCCATCCAGTTCAGGATCTCCCATAAGTCCCGGTGTCTTATCATCTCCGTAAAAATACGGTTCAACTTCTTTATAAAGAGCCAGCATTCTCGGAACACTGTCCAAATCCTCATTTACATATTTCTTAATAAGTGAATTCTGAGTCTTTAAAACATCTCTCAGAAGATTAATATTATCTTCCAGCGTTGCCTCTTTGCCCATTATTGCGGTATCTGCCTCACCTCGCATACCTACTGTTATAACGTTCTCGAATTTTCCGCTTCTCTTAAGTCCGTCTTCCCAGAATCGTGTTATTCCGTCTCGATTCTTAATAAAATTCCACGCATCTCCGTAAGGAGAGTCCTTACCGCGCAGATATTTATATTCCTCACCCTGTCTTAAACACGGCTCATGGTGTGAGGCGCCCATAACAACACCGAGCTCGTCTGCCAGAATTGCGCTCTCAAGACCCGGTCCGTCATCAGGAAATATAGCAGACCACATTGCAGGCCACAAGTAGTTTCCTTTAAGTCTTAACAATAACTCGAAAACCTGCTCATAAACCTTGCAATTAAATCCGCCGAAACGCTTCTTACAGAAATTACCGAAAGCCGGCCATTCATCGTTGATGAAGAATCCTCTGAATCTTACTGAAGGTTCCTTTGACACAAACTCATAATTCGTCTTAATCA
Source organism: Clostridia bacterium (assembly GCA_024403755.1). Classification (GTDB taxonomy): domain Bacteria; phylum Bacillota; class Clostridia; order Saccharofermentanales; family Saccharofermentanaceae; genus Saccharofermentans. The sequence goes on along the minus strand of JAKSRF010000002.1, from coordinate 25,952 downwards.
CATACTTGTCGATTTTGGTAGGTTTTATATCCATCCAGTTAATGAGAGGTGATACACCCATCATCTCCGAAAGCGCAAACATTCCGTATATTGTTCCGCGCTTATCACTTCCTGCTATTATCAGTTTTCCGTCGATTTCTCTGATTATATATACTTCACGTTTGCCGCGAATATTGTTCAATTCAACAGAATACTCTTTCTGCAATTTATCCAATAGTGCGCTGTTTCCGACAGTACCGATTACTATCGGTTTGACAGGCATTTGTTCTTTCCCTGTTTTGACCTGAATCAAAGACGGTTTTGCTCCGAATAACGCTTCAATGTCATTTATCAATGTTAACGCGATTTTCTTCACACCGCTCATAGCACTGTTGTCGCATACTATTGCTACTTTGCCGCATTTTATATCACCGGATGTAATAACAAAACTCATACAGTCATCCTCGATTCAATTTGTTTACTACCATACTACAATACTTCTTATTCACCTTCAAGTATATTTATTTTACATCAAAAACAGAATAAGCGACTGTATTTCCCTTACAGTCGCTCTCTGCTAGATATTCCATCCCTTTTTTCTCCGCTTTACTCCATTTCTTCTCCCCGGTTTATACTGCGGCGGTTTACGCAGTTTTCTATCTCTACATACTCCATTTCTTAACCGAGTTGAATTCCATTTCTTTTTTGTGTTAATGTTTGTTTGTTACTAACACAATGATATTAACATATAATATATATTAAATAGTGAAGCAAATGTGGAATTTTTGTTACTATTCTATAAATTAGTTAATCAACCAAATAAGATAACTGTTTTAGACATTCATTCATATGAAGGCATATTATATAATGTAGTGGTGTTATGATTTTCGTAAAGAAAAGGAAGAAAAGAAATGGGATATTACGGAATTACACCGCACGGAGGCGGAAAATGGAACGAGAATTTTAAGAGGAAGGGATATAATCCCGACGGAACCATGAAGGAGGCCTTTCGTCGTCTCCTTATGTGTTGGGGAATTGCAGCAGTCGGAATTATTTTAAGTCTGCTGGAGATGAATTGGGGTTTAACCATAACATGTGGTTTTATATTTCTCTCAACATTACTTTATTATGCCGTTGACGGCAATTCGGTTTATAACATAGATGACTATTTTAAAATTCCTAAAGAGCTCAATAATGATACAGAATTCAATTCGGTATATTGTTTAAAAAACGGTGTATCTTCTTCAAAATCCGAATATAAAGACGGTGGCTATTATCTTGATTTGAAGAACAGATGCAATTTGGTTAAGCTTCACGACTTAAAGTATGACTCTCCGTTTTTCTACAGACAGCTTATAGGATTTGCACCTCAGTTTTTGTTGATGGTAATCTCACTTTTGGATAAAGGTTTTGTTAATGAATTAGGAGGAACGGCAACAACTGCCGGAATTCTTGTAATGTGTATTCCGAGTTTGCTGATACTTCTTCTTTCATTTTGCCGAATTATTCAGTTAATGAAGATTCGTAACAAAATCGGTGATTTTGCAAAAGAAATCATTCGTCCCGGAACATCCGATTAGAATTATTAAGTAAGCATTCTCTTTGTTCATACAACAAACACGAGTTGAACCAAGAGCTTTTTTAGAACGCTGTTATGATTCTCAGCATCTTCTAACGAATCTTTTACTATGGTTTTCATCTCATCAAACAGCTTATCATCAACACCTTCAAGGCTGTACATGGCAATGTCGGTAATATCTTCGGCTCTCTGTACAGGATTACGCCCGTAAAATCCGGATATCCTTCGCAAATACCTGTAATAGGCACGCGTTCTGTCGTTAAGATTGCCGCTGTTCATATGTCTCAGAGTAACGACCGTATATATCAATCGAATAATAATAAAAGCCAGGAAAGCTATCATTAACAGATATCCTACTGCTTTTACTATAGGACGCCACAGGGTAATCAGTCTTAATTCCTTATTCTTTATTTCATCAAGTTTTTCTCTGTCGATTTCCTTATGCTCAGTTACGGCAGCCTCCTGCTGTGTCTTGATTGCAACAGGATCAATACGTTCCTCAGGAAGTTCAAAATGAGTAACACCGCTTTCTGAGTTTTCAGGGACAGCATCTGCAGATTCGGTTGAACTCTCTACTTCAGTCTCGTCATGCACAGATAAATCTTCGAAAGTATGATTTGCCGATACAAATCTGTTTAATGTTGGATCAAATTCAACCCAACCCGACTTGGTATCAAAATACTCACACCATGCATGTGAATCTCCGTCATATATAGTAGTCTCTTCGGCAGGATTTAATTTTCCGGCCAAATATCCGACCGTATAACGTGTCGGCACATCTATCATACGCAATAATACGGCAGCAGTTGTAGCATAGTGAACACAGAAACCTGTCTCACTCTCTGTAAGAAACCATACAACAAATTCCTTATCTTCAGGAGAAAACGGTGTGTTCCTGTCATAGGAACGAAGGTTATAAAGATAGTCCATGACATTTTTTACTTTTTCCTCATCAGTCATTGTAATTTCTTTGTTGTACACCTGCATATACCAGTCTGGAAGGACATTACATTCCAATATTGCCTTCTCAACATCTTCAGGAACAAACAAGCATTCATTATTCACATAATTCAAGTACTCTTCACTCCATTTAGGGAATGCAGCATTTGAATCATTGTTATTGTAGAGATAGTAAGAATATGAAGTTACCTCTAATTGTTTGTCTATACTTTCGTCTGCAAAGAGGTTGTCAGAATACGGATATGTTGCCGTTACCGGATATCCGTTTTTATAACCGTATGTAACATGCGATTCTTTGTTAATTATTACCGGAGCGGCATAATTCGGCACATAATAGAAATCATTGGTAGATCTCGGAACAATATTCAGTCCTCCGAAAACATACATATCAGCAGGATTAATATCCGCACTCTCAGTGAATTCCGGAATCTCATAATCAGTACGTCCCCAACTGTCATCCTTAAATGTACTCATTGAAGCAGACTTTAAATAAAACACTCTGTCCTGAGAAGAGTACCAGTCAAAATAAGAATTGTAAGCGACACTGAGCGTAACCTTCATTATTACCACATCCTTCGGACTGAAATATCCGATATCCCTGAGATTGGTTCCGTCAGGCGTTAAGGAAATACCGCTGTCAAAAACCTTAATTTTAAAGCCGCCGAAGACATCACCCGCTCCACCGCTGTTAAACATTCTGTTAAAATTAATTTGCGAGAGATGAGTATTAAAATGTGCATCTGAAAATCCGGTTACGGTTGTCAGAATTCTGTCAGCAGTTTTATTCTTCTTATAACTTGTCTTCGGAAAAATAACACACAGTCCGAATGTGACAATCAGCAAAAAGGCCATTACAAATCCTGCCGTAATATCCAGTTCCTTTGCCGGTGCCCTACGAAGACTGCCGTATATTATTAAAAACAGAAACAACGTCACTCCGAAAGCAATTACCAAAGACGGCACTTCATCGTTCCTTGAAATAATTATCATTACCCAATATGGAACAGTCCATACAACAGCCTGGAAGGAATGTCGTCTTAATTGAATCATTCGAACAACAAAATATGTCGGAACAGCATTTATAAAAATAAATAAAGCCGCAACATTCTTATTATTGGTAAATTCATTCTTACCCATTCCGTGGGCAACATCTCTGAACATCACGTCTCTTATTCTGTAATATATTCTTTTTATGCACTCACGCGGATAATAGAAATTAAAGCCAAAACACACTGCCGCAAAAATCAAAATCACAGTCAGTGACATCAGCGCCCATCTTTCTTTTTCCAATCTCAAAAGAAGTGCAAACAAGGTTGCCTCAAAAATGGTAATAAAACCAATCTGCCATATATCAGCCGGTATCAAAAATGCAGTTGTAAACATTCCGACATAAGTAACATTCATGGCAACTGCTATAAAAACAGCATACACTGTACTTGCAATCGAACCTCTCGTCATAATTTATACAGCCCCCGCATTCTCACTATCTGTATCGTCATAATTAACCTGAGCAGTTTCAGCAAATCTGTTCTTCGGTTCTTCACTTCTCGTCGGTAATCTCAAAGACATAATTTTAAAGAACATATTGTTTACATCCTTCTTATTATGTATACGAGCAGAAATATCACATTTAGAAGGGAGAACACAAACTCTCATCTCCATATTTTTATCCATAAAGTAATCGCATACATACAACAATTCACCCAGTCTTCTGTCTACTTCTGATCTCTCATTGGAAAGCTTTACAAAAATTCTTGTTCGTCCGCCTACCTGCTCCTGCGGTTCCTTCACCATGAGCTTATCCTTCTTGGCAGATGACTTCCAATGAATCGTCTTTACAGGATCTCCGATATAATAATCACGTATATCATAAATCTCCGTATATGGATTATTGGAACGCTTATAAGAACGTGCTCTCAGAGCATCCAAATTATTTACACCGGATGTCTGCGGAAGCGGCATTACCATAATATATCCGCGTTGCTTCAATGGCTTTTTAAAAGAAAAAATTCCGAAAATATCAAACACTCTGACCGTCTGAACCGAATACTCATAAACTCCGCAATGTGTGGTTTTTATCGGGACCTGCTTTACGGTTTTCCCTACAGTGTTAACCGTAATGATTTCCGTTCTGTCAGTCATAACATCGCGAATCTTTATTTTTACCCTGTATCTCAACAGTCTTAATAAATCAAAAGCTGTTGTCTTCGCCGTAAACTTGATGTAGGAAGTTGACTTCATCTCTGTCACATTCGGAGCATTCATCACTATTTTCAGCGTTTTATAGACATAAAAACAAATTCCAAGTGATATAAGCGGCAAAACAATAACCAGCATCAAAAAATACCAGGAAATCCACAATCTGTAAATCAAATAAAACACAAATACTGCCAATACAAGCAGAATATACAGAACAATCCGAACTGCCATACTTTTTTACACCCTCGGAGCAGCTACAAACTTAATTACCTCCTCAATTGCTTCAGATGCACTGACACCGTCCATCTCTGCATTCGGAGACAAAAGAACTCTGTGAGTAATAGTAGAATCAAACACGGCTTTAACATCATTAGGTGTAACAAAGCTTTTCCCGCTTACATATGCGTGTGCTTTACTCATATTTGCTAAATCCAAAGTCGCACGCGGACTGGCACCTCTCTCAAGAAGTTCGGACGCTCTGGTCTGACCTACCAGTGCAACTATATACTTCAGGACCTTATCATCCATATGTACTTCTGTTACTTCCTTCTGCATTTCCAGGAACTCCTTGCTACTGATAACTTGCTCAAGTGACTCAATCGGATTACCGCTCTTACGTGTCTTTACCATTTCCATCTCATCCTTCATGGATGGATATCCCATTGATATTTTTATTGTAAATCTGTCCATCTGAGAGTCAGGCAAAAGCGATGTTCCCGAAGCTCCTGAAGGATTCTGTGTAGCAAAAACAACAAAAGGATTCGGCAACTGATATGTGTTACCGTCTACTGTTACCTGTCTTTCCTCCATAGCCTCAAGAAGTGCAGATTGCGTTCTTGAAGAAGCGCGGTTCAATTCGTCTGCAAGGAAAAGATTGTGAAATACCGCACCCTGTTGATATACCATGGTTCCTTTTTCCTTATCGAAAATGGAAAATCCGGTTATATCCGACGGCAAAACATCCGGTGTAAATTGAACACGTCCGTAGTCAAGTCCCATAACTCTGGAAAATGATAGAGCCATCGTTGTTTTTCCTACACCCGGGACATCCTCGATTAATATATGTCCGTTGCTGAGCATTCCGGTAAGAACCATAGTAATAACATCATCCTTACCGCAAATAACCTTTTTAACTTCATCAATAATATCCGTTGCCTTGCCCATATTCCAACCTCGCTTATTTGAATCATCTAAAATAACATCTATATATTATCGTTCACCATTGTAACGTTCTACAGACAAATATCACCTTTTCACCCCACAATCATCAGGAAAATCAAGATTTTCGAGAAAAAGATTAATAGAAAAACACATAGTAAACGGCTGTCTCAGAATTTCTTCCGAGGCAGCCGCATTTTACAAAATTACTAAAATTTTATCTTTTAGCCCTGAGTCTCATCATAAGGACGAATTGTCTCAATGTTGCCGTCAGCATCAATGTTAAGCTTTGTATACTTAACGCATCTCTCATGTGTAACACCGCCTGAGAGCTCACAATCGTGATAGAAGAGATACCACTCACCGTCAATCTCAACTACAGAATGATGTGTTGTCCAACCGAGAACAGGCTCCATAATACGGCCCTTATATGTGAAAGGTCCCTCCGGAGAATTACCCTCGGCATAGCAAAGATAATGTGTTGTACCGGTTGAATATGAGAAATAATACTTGCCGTTATATTTATATGTCCAAGGATCCTCAAAGTATCTTCTGTCCTCATCACCGGCCTTTATAGGGTCACCGTTCTCATCAAGAATCTGAATATGCTTCGGCTCAGTGATAAATGCGTTCATCTCATCGTTAAATTCAGCAAACATAGGACCGATTGCAGGCTCGTCGCCCTCAGGTCTGTGCTCATCAGGATTAAACTCACCTGACTGCCACATCTCAAGTTGACCGCCCCACAAACCGCCGTAGTAGCAGTAGGTACGCTTATCATCATCAATCAAAACGCATGGATCAATACTGTAGCTGCCCTTAATAAAATTCTCCTGTGGCTTAAACGGTCCGACCGGAGACTCTGATTCAGCCACACCGATTCTGAACTTACCTTCCTTATCCTTTGCAGGGAAAACAAGATAATACTTTCCGTTCTTATAAACACAATCAGGAGCCCACATCTGATTCTTTACCCAAGGTACATCCTTCTCATGAAGTGCAAGTCCGTTATCAACACACTCAGAATCAAGAGTATCCATAGAAAGAACATGGTAATCCTGCATTATATACTGATCGCCGTTATCATCATCCGGACAGTCATGCTCAAAATCATGTGATGGATAAATATAAATCTTTCCGTTAAATACATGTGCAGAAGGATCTGCTGTATAAATATTTGTAACCAGTGGTTTACGCTCGTTTTTACGTCTCATAAAAATACTTCTCTCCTATAAATATTTTATATAAATTGACGCTTAATAATATAACACTAAAAGCTATCGCAGACTACATAAAAATTGCTGATTTTTATGAGCACACTTTACAAAAACGGGCATACAAAACCGATACCTGCGGTATTACAGTGGTTTTAGGCAAATAAGTCCAAAGTTGCACATTTGTAAAATTTTATTCAGAAATTCTCGGCTGAAAACGACTTCTCTGGAAGTCCTTAATCTGCAGCACTATTTCTTCATCTACAGACTGCAGTACTTCCTTTTTAGGTTTTCCGGTATAGTAACCCTGTATAAGATTTACACCGAGAAGTATAACCGTTCGTAATTCTTCTTTCGTCTCAACACCTTCGGCCAAAACAAGAATTCCGTTATCTGCTGCATATTCAATGAGACTCTTTACAAAGTAACGTTTCTGAGAATTGGTATCGATATTTGATATCAAAGAACGATCAACCTTAACATATGCAGGACAATATTTGAGAATATTATTTGCATTGGAATAACCGCTTCCGTAATCATCCAAAGCAAGCTGTACAGTCTGCTGATATCTTTTATATATCAGTTCATACGACTCTGCCGGTATTTCCGATTCCTCAGTAATCTCAACAACAATCTGATCTCTGTATGAATAAAGTTTTCGAATTGTACGTGTCAAATCTCTTTCCTTAAGATGATATGCAGGAAGGCTGTTAATGAACACCTTACGGTCTGCAAACTTATCAATATTAGTCTCAACTATCTGAAGAACATTTGCAAATGTAGCTCTCTCTATGTCATAAAGACGGTCCATCTTCTTAGCATAACGCAGAATCTCAAACGGAGTAATCGACTTATCCGCTTCATAACGCATCAGTGCTTCGTAACCGTAAATATCACCGGTATCAGCACTGACAATAGGCTGAAAATGATAATTGAGAAGATTATTATCCAGAATATTCTCAACTATATGAAGTTTCTTTATCTCATCCTGAGTCATCTCCGAATACTCTTCAATCTTTTGCTGTCTGAGACGTTTCTTATAATTCTTGGCATTTACTGCGCTGTTAATAAGGTAGTCAATATTAGGTGCTGTTCTGAGACTCTCACTTTGCATTGCATAGTGAACAAAAATCTGTAAATCCTCTCCCGACGGTAAAATACATGTAATACCAGCTTCAGGAATTGCCCCTACTATCTCTTCAAAACGCTTTTTGGTATTACTGTTTATAATACCGACAAGGAATTCATCATTGCACAATCTTCCGCAAATCTCATTTTCTTTCAAAGAACGCGAAATAAAACGAGAAAGTGTAATAATTGCTTCATCACCTGCCGCACGTCCAAATTCCGAGTTTATACTTTTTATGTTACTCAAATCAAACATGACAACGGCTACTGAATCACCGGTTCCGACATTCTGTTCAACCAAAGCCTTAAATCTCTCGTAGAAGCCGACATAATTATATAGGCCGGTAAGTGTATCACGAATCTGATCGGCTTTTATTCTGTCTACCAATTCAAGCAAAAGCTTGGTTCTGTAAAAAGATTCTATTCCCTGGGCCGCATCTCTTACCCAGAGACGACACTTACGACTGTATATTTCGACATCATTATCATGATTAAGAACAACATAGCCGAAGCATCTGTCTTCAAAAAACAACGGCAGGAACAAATAGGATGAAGATTTGTCGCTGTCTTCATTAAGAGCAGGAAGCATAACCTTCTTATCAAATGATTTTTCAAAGGATACTGTATTTCTGTCTCGATGAACTTCATTCTGTTCAACAACAATATTCATACGATCGGTAAAACCATGCCTGATTAAATCCTCACCGACAAACTTTTGAGGATTTTTAAAATCGTCATTAATACAAATCCATAAATGATTAAACGGTCTTAACTCATATGTATAAACTGACAGAACCTCATAAAATTTATCATATTCCGTTTGGCACAGAAGCTCATCCGTAATGTGATTAAAATCCCAATCCGAAGAGTTGGTCTTCTTAAATACCTGCCAGGAATCACGGTTCAATCGCTTATAAATCTGCTTTTCCTCGCAACAGCCGCAGCTCTCACCGATAAAAATCTCAGTATCCATTTCCATTTCAGGAAGTTTCTCATCGGTAATCATCTCATGTATTCTTCTCAGTGCAAGTCTGCCGCACTTTCCTGCCGGAATTTCTGCCGAAGTAATAGGCTTCGGACTTAATCGACCGACATCAGAAGAATCATATCCGATAATTGCAATATCTTCAGGAACTCTGTAGCCGCACTCGGTAAGCGTTGTCGCAACACCTACCGCCATATAATCATTAGCACAAACCACGGCCTTAGGCATATCTTCAGGATGTTCCATGAGTTTCTGTGCAGTCCTGTTACCGCTGTCATACCAATAATTTCCGTCAAACACCCAGTCACTTCTGACAGGGATATCATGATTGCGCATACTGTCAAGGAAACCGTTCAATCTTTGAAGTGAATGACTGTGTCCCGGCTTTCCGCCGAGGAAAGCAATATCGGTAACTCCGTGTGCCTCTATAACATGATCCACAAGTTTCTTCATCGGCTCGTAATGATTTATCATTATCGTCTCGAAAAACGAACTCTCATGGTCAAAAACAAGCACCGGACCGTCATACTCATTCTTTATCTGATTTTGGATTTTGTCACCCATACCCGGATTTTGTATAGTATCAAGTAAGATAACTATACCGTCAAAACTGTCATATTGTATTAATGAGAAGACACTGCTGTCGTTAACAATTCGAGGTTCGGTTAACTGAAATTTCTGTATTGAAGCAAATATACAAACATCATAATCGTACTTATATGCTTCGTCTGTAAACGCACGCAAAAAGGCTGAAGGCGTTTTCTCTTCTATCTGTGCTGCAAGTACTGCAATTCTTTTGCGCATAATTGGCCTCCTCTCACTGTCAACAGTGACTATACCTGACTTATACACTATCATCTTACTTGCTCAAAATATAAATTTCATCATTAATATGTTAAATTTTGTTTAACACATATTAAAAACGTATACAAAAAATTCCGAGACACTTTTTACGGTATCTCAGGATTTTCAAACTTTCAGCTGTATTTTCGAGAAAGAATCAGGCATTATACTTGTCAATATGCGCCTTAATAAGTGCCTCATCCTCAAAATAATTAATTTGCATGGCTGCTTTTACTTCACTTAAGGTCTGAGCCGCAATGGTTCTTGCCACATCACTGCCCTTACGCAAAATATCATATACGCCTGCAATATCCTTCTCATATTCTTTTCGGCGTGCGCGAATAGGAGCAAGCTCCTCCTGAAGAACATTATTAAGGAATTTCTTAACCTTAACATCGCCAAGGCCACCTCTCTGATAATGCTCCTTAAGCTCATCCAGATTCTTATAATCAGGCCAGAACTTCTCAAAGGAATCTTCCTTACAGAATGCATCAAGATATGTAAATACGGTATTTCCTTCAATATGACCCGGATCTGATACCTGTACATGAAGTGGATCAGTATACATACTCATAACCTTCTTTTTTACATCCTCTTCAGTATCAGAAAGATAAATACAGTTTCCGAGTGACTTACTCATCTTAGCCTTACCGTCTGTACCAGGAAGACGCATGCATGCCTGATTAGCAGGAAGCAATACATCTGGCTCAACAAGAACTTCACTATAGATAGAATTGAACTTACGAACAATCTCTCTTGTCTGCTCAATCATAGGGAGCTGATCCTCACCAACAGGAACCGTTGTAGCCTTAAATGCAGTAATATCAGCAGCCTGGCTTATTGGATAACATACAAATCCTGTAGGAATACTTGACTCAAAGTTACGTAACTGAATCTCTGCCTTAACGGTAGGATTACGCTCAAGTCTTGAGAGAGTAACCAAATTCATGTAGAAAAATGTAAGCTCACACAATTCAGAAATCTGTGACTGTACAAAAAGAGTAGACTTGTTAGGATCAAGTCCTACTGAAAGATAATCAAGTGCAACCTCGATAATATTCTGTCTGATTTTCTCAGGATTATCAAAGTTATCAGTAAGTGCCTGTGCATCTGCAATCATAATGAGCACCTTCTCAAACTCGCCTGAATTCTGAAGTTCAACTCTTCTTCTAAGAGAACCTACATAATGTCCAAGATGAAGTCTTCCTGTAGGTCTGTCTCCAGTTAAAATAATCTTACCCATAAATGTCTCCTTCTAGTGGTTTTGCTAACTTAGTTAGTCTATACCACATTGATTTTTTACAAACAAAAAACTTCCATCCTCATTCATAAGGACAGAAGTGTTACTCTGCTTAGCCACCTTGTGAGTCCGCACCATCATGCGGCTCCCATGTTACGGTCGGGATTTCCGTCGACGCCTACTTGCTGTTTGTACCTGCTTTGGGGCCGCCCTCCTAAGTCCATTCACAAAAGTCGGAATATTGCCTTCACAGCTAACGGCAACTCTCTGAAATCCTTAAACTCAAGCTACTACTCTTATTCAACGGTTTGTATCTACGGGTTGTAGTGTATCATCTTACATTCATAAATGCAAGATTCGCCTTTACTGTTTCTCGAAAATGGGTGTTTTGCCATTCCAAAATCTGTTTGGTATAATATTATTGCGTGTTGGTAAATGTGTTGGTAAAAAGGAGATTTTATTATGAAAAAGAAATCTGTCATTTTAGCTATCATTACTGCTTCTGCAGTACTTACTTTTACTGCATGCGGTCCTGAAATTAATGAAGCTTCCGTCTCAGAAGCCATTGATTCAAAGGTAAGCGAGATAAAAGAGACAGTAAATTCTCAAGTCAGTGAAGTTTTTGAATCAGTAAAAGAAAATGTATCAGATAACGTTGAATCAGGCATCAGTGAGGCAATCGAGAGCGTCAAGGACGAAGTCGGTGAAAATATTAATCTTGATGACATCAAACTGCCTGACGGCATTGAACTTCCTGAAGGTGTCGAACTGCCTGACGCAGAAGCCATCGAAAGCTTTATAAACCAAGTATCCGAAGCAACAGGTCAATAAATTAGACAGTCACCGCTGTTCCGTAACAATTCCTATGCGAAATTAATCAAAACGTGGTTGTCTCAAAAACCTCGGGCGGTTTCCGTTTGGCATGTGGCGTGTGGTGTGTGCCGGGTGCAGCCGCTCGGTCGGTTCGGTGACTCGGCGGCTCAGGGACTCAGCGGCTCAGGGACTCGGCGGCTCAGAACGGATAATCCGACAAGAATCACTTAAAACCACGTTTTCGTTCACTTTGCAGTAACTGAAGCAGCCGTTTGCAGTGAACGACAGAATCTCACCTAAAACGGCCTTTTTTCTCACCTTTTGGTGAGATTTTTCCTCGATTTTGGTGAGATTTGGCTCGCGGAGTCCGAAGCCTCAAGTCGCCCGACAGAATCTCACCTAAAACGGCCTTTTTTCTCACCTTTTGGTGAGATTTTTCCTCGATTTTGGTGAGATTTGGCTCGCGGAGTCCGAAGCCTCAAGTCGCCCGACAGAATCTCACCTAAAACGGCCTTTTTTCTCACCTTTTGGTGAGATTTTTCCTCGATTTTGGTGAGATTTATTCCGCGGCACTTAATCAACCGATTTTTTACGATTCAAGAGACTGGAGTTAGACTGTTTACATCATTTTTTGAATATACTGAAGGGCCGCCTCTCTGTGAATCAATCACTATTGAGACAGCCCCTATAACGACATCAATTCTTGTCCGATGAGTCCGCTTCAGCATTCTCATTCTCAGAACTCACTTTCTCTTCCTCAACTTCGGCACTCTCAGAACTCACTTTCTCTTCCTCAACTTCAGCATTCTCAGAACTCATTTCATCTTCTTCATCCTCGTACTCGCCATCCTCATCATAAGCCTCATCATCGTCATCTTCATACTCATCTTCAACATATTCGGAATAACTCTTCGGCTTGCATTTTAATTCAAGCCAAGCTGAGAAGTTAAACGGCTTTACGATTTTCTCTTCTTCACTCAACACATCCAATTTATCCTCTTTGATTTTTGTCTCATCAAGGCAGAACAAATTAATTGTTGTCGTATCGCTTATAGAACCCGGATCCTTTAACTCATACCTCTCCTTCAGATACATGAACGGAAAACTGTATACGGTCAGTTTGGTTCCTTCCTCTATAATCCCTGATGACAAAAACCAATTATAAAAAAACGGCATCATCATTTCTCTCTTGGTTCCGAAAACCCACGTTCTCTTATCCTTATATGACATAATCTCGTTGATATTACATATATCCTGATAATCTACGAAGTCCGACACATCACTGACCTTCATGAATTTTCTGACAGTTCTTTTTTTACTGTAAACAAAACCTGCAAGAATCAGGAAAATAAGCGCAAATGAAGGAATAGCGGCATAAGTCTCCGTAATAGGCGTAAAATTAACAAGTACTCCCGGCAGAAAACACAAAACAATTGTTACGATTATTCCGAGTAAAACTATCGGAATCCACTTCAATTTACTTGAAGGTTTTCTGTATTCGTTCAATCGACTTATTGAATTCGCAATTGATCTGTATACTATCTTCTTTTGCTTTTTATTTGCCATAATCGGTAATCCTCTTCAATAAATATCGCCATTACAATAACATATTTTTATCTTCGCGAAAAGATTTATCTCCGACAAAAAACAACCATCCTGCTTCTGTTAACCGACAAGAAGCAGGACAGCTGCCATTTATAATAACTCAATTCTAAACCTAGTAAAGAACCTGTGCGTGCTTGTTAAACATTAATACCGTAGCTTGCGCACAAGTTAGCGAACTCCGGTGAACCTGTAAAGCCGTTAAATACATCTTCACGAGTTGCTGTTTCGCCGTTAAGCATATCAACCCAATATGAAAGACCGACTTCATCTGCCTCACGGCCGAAGAATGCACGATACATATACTTTACAAAATCTGTATTGTCTAAGTTAAGTTCAATGAACTCAGTGCTGAATACAAATCCATGAGCGCAGGTTGAACCTGTCACTTCGCCGGATTGTAACTTCATTACCCAACCGGTCTGACCTAACTGATCAGGAAGACGATTCAGACACACCTTGTACAAACGTGCAACGAAGCTGTTAACTCCGCCCTGCATATCGTTCGGTACGCCTACCAAGTAAGTACCGCATACAACCCCGTACTTGCCGCACAGGTTAAAGAACTCTTCTGAGTTAGCAAAGCCTGCCATGATGTCTTCACGAGTCGCAATCTCATTGTTAAGCTGCTCTACCCAGTAGTTAAAGCCTGCTTCATCTGCCTCACGGCCGAAATACATTGCGTACATATCATTTACAAACTCTTCGTTAGTTCTGTTCTTATTTATATACTCTTCACTGAAGATAAATCCAAAACCTACCTGGGCTCCGCATAACTCACCATTGTTAAGACCGTCTACCCAGTAATTCAAACCGGCCTCATCCGCTTCGCGTCCGAGTGCTACTTCGTAACAACGATTAATAAAGTCACCTACATTAAGTTCAGGTACCGCAGTAGGTGTCGGCTCTACGCTTGGCTTTGGAGAAGCTGTTGGTGTAGGCTCACTTGTCGGTGTTGGCTTATTGGTAGGAGTCGGATCAGGCGTCGGTTCAGGTGTAGGATCCGGAGTCGGTTCAGGCTTATCAGAAGTCTTATCAAAAGTATAGCTCAACTGGAAAACACCATCACTTATCTTACTATAAGTGCACTCATTACCATTAACAGTAAACTCAATATCTGCAACCAAATCCACATTCTGAATTGTAGTAAGAATACTAACTGTATAAGAAGTAGAATAATCAGCCTTAGAAGCTGCTGGAGACCAACTAACACTATCAGTAATAGTTGCAGAATCTGGCAAACTATAATCGACATCAGTATCTAATGCCTTATCGGCAACTGGCTTATCAATAGTAACATCTACATTAACCGCATAATGACATTTCTCGCAAACACCATCAGCACCACAAGCATGTCTTGTTACGCTATCATCCCAATCGTACAAACCAAAAATATCCTTTGTACAACAAACACTCTCAATATTTGTACATCCTGTAAAGGCTTGAGCATCAATTGTTGCAATCTCGCTACCAAGGAATATTGTCTTCAGATTGGTATCATTCTCTGCAAAATTCGGTCCAATAGTTGTAATAGGAGCATAATCACTTGGATTTTCGGAATTATAATGCAAATTGTCATTCAGTAAAATACTTTTTGGCTGATCCAAAACATCAACCATTGTAATCTCATTGTTAACAATATCAAATACAAGATTACCAACATAATAGTGATAATCTAATCCCCAATAATTCGCATAATTATAACCCTGACTATTGGTACCATAAGGACAAATAATCTCAAAGCCTTCTACTGGATTATATGACATATCAAAGCCTAAAGCTTTCCAGCCAACATTAGTATCAACATTTGGAATAACGGCTCTAGTAAGAGCTGTACCAGTAAACGAATAATCACCTATGTCTTCTACTGACTTTGGAAATGTAACATCAGTAATTTTTTTACATCCATAGAAAGCTCCCTCATATATTGTCTCCAAAGTATCAGGGAATGTAACTGAGGATAAATTCTCACATTCAGCAAATGCATAATCATTAATTATAGTAATTCCTTCGCCAATAGTAACACTTTTAATTAAATTATTACCTACAAAAGCATTATCGCATATCTCAGTAACTGGAGCCGTAACCTGATTTATTTCATAATCTGAAGGATTAAGTGTAACCTCACCTGGAATGGTGATGTCGGCATCAGTTGCTGTTCCCTTAATATTATATTTATACAAAACCAACTCAGTAATATTAGGATAACCTACAGGGATGTAAGAGAAATCGTCTACAACATAAACATATGGTGTTCCCCAAGGACCCCAATCATCAGCAGAGGGCGCAAGGTAATCAACATGTGCTACAAAATAAGGTGCATTCATCAAGCAAGCACCACTACGCACTAGGCCAATAGAGTCAGAAGCAAACTCAGCCCACCGTGGAATATATGTGTCACCAAGTAATCCACAGTCCATGAATGCCTCGCTACCAACACTCTGAAGATTCTCTGGTAAGTGTAGATTCATTAAATCCGTACAACCATCAAATGCATTAGCCCCAATATATTTAATATTGTCAGCAAAAACAACAGAATGCAGTAACTCATTCCCTTTGCAGAAATCTGCTGCAACCGTTTCTATAGAAATCGCTGAACTAGCATTAGGTATCATTATCTCACCTGGTATCTCAATGCTTGTTGCAGTTGCAGTATGCTTAATATCGTACTTTTTAAGAACCACTTCGGTTGGTTCCATAACATTATTAGGCATATATGAATAATCACCTATAACATAAGCCATAGGTAATCCCCATGGATCCCAGTCATTTGCTGTTACTGCATCAACATCAACATGAGCTACAAAATAAGGATCATTCCTCAGACCAGCTCCATTATGATAAAGACCAATAGCATCTATAGCAACATCGGCATTCTTTGGAATATATATATCCCCAAGAGATACACAGTCCATAAAAGCATTATCATCAATATACAAAAGAGAATCGGGTAAACGAACATCAACCAGGTTAGTACATCCTTCAAATGCACTCTCTTCAATCTTATAAACTGTATCTGGAATATATACCGATACCAAATCAGTATTTCCTTTAAAGCAAGCACTGCCTATTCTCAATACATTCTCTTCACCAAAGGCTTGAGGAATCACAAGATTGGTTACCTTCGCACCATGTGTATCCACATCATAAACATATAACCCACCTTCCTGATGACTAACTGTCCATGAATAGCCAGTTGCAGGATCCTCTAAGCTCTCGCCAGCAAGCACCTTAACAGGATTAAAGTAGTTAATAACAAATACTGCCATAAATGCTACTGTGAGAACATTAGGGAGAAGTTTACGTAAAAACAACCTGTGTTGCATATCGCACCTCCATAAATCAATATAATAATAATTGTATCAAAATTCTTTCATTTGTTTCAATAACACAAATTAGGTATTCACAATCTGATAAAATCGTTGTACAATACAACAAATCGTTGATGAGAAGAGTAATCTCGTGAGTAGGTTTCCAGAGAAGAATGCAGTCGGTGAGAGCATTCAAAGCCAAAAAAGAGACGAAGACCACCTCGGAGAGGCCCCAATCAGGCACGTTGATTACGTTACAATCATTAAAGAGTGGCAGTCATAATAGTGTACTGCAATAAGGGTGGAACCGCGCAAATGATTTTACGTCCCTTGCACATTCGGGTGCGAGGGATTTTTGTTTATAAAAATTCCCTGCACAGATTCTGTAAAAGGTAATATTAAAAAAGGAGACAAAAAATGGAACAGGATTTTTATCTTAGTGTTTATCGCCACAGTCTTTCTCATATTATGGCTAAAGCGGTAAAGGAGCTCTATGGCAACGATGTTCAGATTGCCATCGGTCCGCAGATTGCTGACGGTTTTTATTATGATTTTCTCTTTCCTGAAGGAGTTTCTGTAAACCAGGATGACTTCAAGAAGATAGAGGATAAGATGCGCGAGATTATGAAGCGCAAAGAAGTGTGGACCAGAAAAGAAGTATCAAAGGCAGAAGCTATGGAGATTTTTGCCGGTGAGAAGTTCAAAATCGAACTTATTCAGGATCTTCCGGAAGATGAGATTATCACTGTTTATTACACAGGTGATGATTATGTTGATCTCTGCCGCGGACCTCATGTTGAGAATTCTATTGAGCTTATGAATGCTGCTTTCGAGATTAGAAGCACATCTGGTGCTTACTGGAGAGGTGATGAGAAGCGTGATTCCCTCCAGAGAATCTACGCATACGCTTTCCCTGACAAGCAGCAGCTTAAGGAGCACAAGGCTCTCATTCAGGAAGCTCTTGAGCGCGACCACAAAAAGCTCGGCAATCAGCTTGAACTCTTTATGCTTGATGAGACAGCACCGGGTATGCCATACTGGCTCCCACGCGGATGGAAGCTCTTCAATGCTCTTCTTTCTTTCTGGAGAGAGATTCACGAAGAACACGGCTATCAGGAAATATCTGCTCCTCAGATTCAGAAGAAGGAGCTTTGGGTAACATCAGGTCACTGGGCACATTATCAGGACGGAATGTTTATTGTTCCTGTTAATCCTGAGAATCCGGAAGAAGCATATGCAGTAAAGCCTATGAACTGCCCTAATGCTATTAAGGTTTATCAGAGCAAGGGCCGTTCTTATAAGGAATTGCCGCTTCGTTTCTCCGAGGTTGACGTAATTCATCGTAAGGAGAAGTCCGGAGAGCTTAACGGTCTGTTCAGAGTACAGATGTTCCGTCAGGATGACGACCATACACTTCTTATGGAAAATCAAATCGGTGCCGAGATTGATGATATTCTCAAGATTGCTACAAGCATATATGAGACATTCGGTCTTTCATATGTAGCTGAGCTTTCTACAAGACCTGATGACTTCATGGGTGACATTGAAGTTTGGAACCAGGCCGAAGCAGAGCTTAAGGGTATCCTTGACAAATATTACGGTGAAGGCGGTTATGAAATCAACGAAGGTGACGGCGCTTTCTACGGTCCGAAGATTGACCTCAAGATGAAGGATGCTCTCGGTCGTGAGTGGCAGATGGGTACAATTCAGCTCGACTTCCAGCTCCCGCTCAACTTTGATTTGAAGTATACTGACAGTGACGGTGCTCAGAAGCGTCCGGTAATGATTCATCGTGCTATCTTTGGTTCATTTGAGAGATTTATCGGTATACTTATCGAGAACTTCAAGGGTGCTTTCCCATTCTGGCTCTCTCCTTATCAGGTAGCAATCGTACCTATTCGTACATCACACAATGATTACGCAAAGAAGGTTTATGATGAGCTCCGTAAGGCCGGTGTTCGTGTTGAAGTTGATTATGCCGACAAGAACATGCGTGATAAGATTAAGAACTATAAGACATTCAAGGATCCTTATATTCTTGTTCTCGGTGATAAGGAAGCCGAAGAAGAGACTGTATCCGTAAATATTCGCGGAAACAACAAACAGATTCAGGGTATGCCTCTTAAGGACTTCGTAGAGATGTGCCGCGTAATGAATGCCGAGCATACATTAGAGCTTAAGGAATCACTCTGATTTATTAATTTATTAGTTGATAAGATATAAAAACTGTCTCAAACCCTCATCGGGTTTGAGACAGTTTTTCTTTAATCAGTTGATTTTTATTAATACAAAGACAGAGGCAAGTTTTTTTCATATTCCGTTCTGCTCAACAGTATGCTTAACAAAACTGTCAGTACATTCTTTGAGCACTTCCAATTCATCAGATTCTATTCCGTCAGGACTGTATAATGCTTTATTTCACTAATTCATCCTCCGTTTTCAAGACATAATGTAAATATATAATACTTGCACATACAAATATTTACTTTATGCCAATCGTAATACATTCTTAATTGTATATTTTTTTGCTGAATCCACAAGTTTCCGTAAAAAAACATAAAAACACCGCACCTCAACAAAAAATGTCAAAGTGCGGTGCAAAAATAACCTAATTAATTCGGATTATGCTGCTACCTCAATGTGAAGTGCATCAATATAGAACTCAGTCATATCAGGTGTCTCAAGATAAAGTGAAAGATATGTTAAATCTGAAGGAATCTCATATGTACCTTCAACCAAAATCCACTCTCCGCTTGAAGTATCGATATTCTCAATCCATGGCCATGAACCCTCAATATCTGCTACGAAGTGAACCTCTTTGCAAGGAGACTTAATAGCGAAGGAATACTTGATAGTTGTACCGCAGAAACGTGAAACATCAAATGAATATCCGTCATATTCAGCCGAACCTTCTGAATTCATAAGGCAAGCATTTCCTTCATACGGATCATCAGTAACGATTGTCAATGTAGAAGAAATACGAGTATTTCCATAATAAGTGTCGCCCTCATAGTTCTCATCTATTGCATCATCAGGTCCGAGCGGCTCACGATAGTCTGCCGGCTTCTCAAGAACCTCACCTGTTACGGCATAGAGAACACCGCGGAAAGAATCCTTGATTGAAAGATCACCGTTAAAGAGAAGCGGATGCTCATTTGCACGCCATGACATATCATCTGTAAGTCCCCAGAATGTAACTGATTCAAGAGGCATACCGTTCTTCTTAGCCTCAACCAAAGCTGAGAACAACTCATTATAGAATACACCCTGATCATATTCAGCATTAAATGATACTGTAGACTGCTTAATATCAAGCTCTGTAATGTGAATCTTTACTCCGAGTTCATCAACATACTTCTGCATTACTGCAACATACTCTTCAGGAGTGATGCTGATATTGATGTGTGACTGCATACCAAAGCCGTCAATATTACCTGCTTCTGCTACAGGCTTAAGTGTCTCAATAATCTTAGCCTGCTTACCTTCAACATACTCGTTATAATCATTATAGAAAAGATCTACGCCTTCGCCTGCATACTTACGTGCAAACTCAAATGCTTTTTCAATAAAGTCATCACCGATTGTTTGTGTCCAGAAGCTCTCGCGGAGATTATACTCATCATCGATAGCCTCGTTAACTACATCGTATGCATAGAAAAGTCCCGGATAGTTGTCGTTCATATATGTGAGAACTTCCTTGATATAGTTCTCCATACGTGTAAGCATAAGCTCACGGCTGGCAAGATTACCGGTATTATCATAATTCTCATAGAAGAACCAATCCGGTGTCTGTGAGTGCCAAATAAGAACGTGACCTCTTACCTTTATATCATTAGCCTGTGCCCAATCCAAAGCATCCTTTGCATTGTCAAAATGAACTGCAGGGCACTCATTGTATTTCTCAGGATCTGCAAGGCAAGCCTCAGCATCAAGTACACTGTCCGGCTTAAGCTCGTTCTCAAGAGTAATAGAATTAAATTCCTGTCCTACGAGAGTAATGAATTCCTGATATTCATTTGTAACAAGTGAATTAGGAATAGCACATCCAAGCTTGAAATAATCTGCATAAACCTCGCTGAGATTTACATAATCCGATGTATCAACAAGCTCTGTAATAGCACCTTCCGGCTCAACATACTCGCCCTCAACGGTTGCATACATATAGTCTACATAAATATCTGTTGTATCAACACCTTCAACATATACATAACAATTGGTTACGTGCTCCGGAATTGTAAACGTGCCGACTCCGCAAACGTAATCACTTGAGCAACCTACAATATCAAACACATTGGAATAAGTTGTAGAACCGGCTGTATCGTACTGTACGGATACTCTTACCGTGCCTCCGTCGCACTTACAATTAGTCTGAATTCTGATTGTATTTCCCACAAAAACATCAGCCGGGAAATTAATACCGTTCCATGCATCTGTTCTGCCGGAAATCTTACAAGCTACATTACCTGCTTCTGCAGCATCTACCATCTCTGTAGTAATGCTGTCGCCTCTGTTAACAAACATCATCGGATCTACACCGAAATCCTCATAAAGAGCAGGAGCACCGTTGGCATCCGGATACTCCGGTGCATACTCACCTGCAGTCTCGGCAGGAGTCGTCTCAGCAGCTGATGTTGTTGCTTCGGTTTGTGCTGTCGTTGTCTCTGCTGTTGTCTCTTCAGTATTGCTGCAACCGGTCATCACTACAGAACCGAGCATAGAGACAGAGAGAAGCAAAGCACCTAATTTGTACTTCTTCATATTTCGTCCTCCGTAAATTTTTTGATTGAGTTGTTCGTATCAATCAAAAGAAATAACATTACCATATTAGCTAAAAGGACTGTTAACTTCAATGCTTTTTATCTTACTTTTTGTACAAATTTGGCAATAATTGTTTATACAATTAACAGGGTTTACAGTTCATATAATTTAACTCAGCAGCCGTATTTATTGGCATTGACACTATTTTATCCATACAAGTTTGCTCGGCACAATTATACACATATTGCGCAATTTATTTACACATCTTGCTCATCTGTAAGTTTAGGTTTCAAGCAATGCCGTAAGGTCTTCGCAATCCATTATAAAAATCTTATGCATAACATCCGTACCGATATATACCGACAAATCGCTCGGATCCAATGCAACAAAATTATGTGCGATGCCAATAAGCTGTGGTCCCTTTAGAATGTATCCGATTTGACTTCCCGAATCATAAAGAATATTGTATCCGCCGTAACATACAGAAGATGACGGCAGTTTCCCATCAACAAGCTCAAACCTTCCTACTTCATCATTACCGCTGTATATAACCGCTGCTCCCTCATCATTAAGAGCAAGCTTAAAATCAGCAAATAAACTGTAATCACCGTCGCATTCCATGGTTTGCGGTCTCATCGAATCAGAATCGGTAGCCGTAACTGTTACAGACATTTGTGAATCTATAGCCGTAAAAACTATAACTCTGTTTCCGTCTCTCGGAAGCATTACAAATCCGCTTCCGCATTCGGTAACGCTCAATATATCATCTGCGCGGCATACATAATTACTTGTAAGTCCGATACAACGATATGCCTCATGTACCGAACCATCGTCCAAAATGACATTTATGTTCCCGTCCGCCGTGTAAACAGATACAATGTTGTTATCAAATTCCATACGATTACTGACAGAAGCAGACTCTGCCTCAACCTCAATAACGGAATTTCCGCTGAATAAATAGAAATTCTCCTCATTATTCGGCATTACAATAATCTCAGGAGCCGTCAGTTCTTCAGAAGATACCGTTACTGTGTTCTCCCCGTCAAAAATATCTATCTGAGAATTCGTAATATTCCCTTCCTCATCCTCAAAGCCGTAACTGAGTAAAAACTTATCGCCCATTGAAGCAGCATCAAAAAGAATCGCACCGTTAACCTTCTTACTGATAACTCTCCTGCCCTCGTTTAGGTTTACTCCGTATATTACATCGTCTTTTCCGACAATAGCCGTATCATTCTCGAAAAGAATGTTACCCGGCTCACAATTATTCAATTCCTGATAATCCTGTGTTTCCATTTCAAACGGATTTTCTTCGGTAGGTATTAAATGTAAGACACCGCCGTTATTATAGTATAAAAACATTCCTCTACCTTCGCCGTCTGCCAAAACAACCGAATCAGCTTCATATCCGAGACCGAATTGCATACAACGTCCACTTGCCAAATCCATAGCGAATTCACCATACATTCCTTCACTGTCCGGACCGCAATAACAAAATAAGTTCTCATTTACAAAAGCACACTTATTGTCACCGCTGTTGATCTGAATATCATATAAAGTCATGTGTGTCTCGGTATCAATTACAGTAACGTTCTCATTATTCTTTAATGCTATATATCGGCTTCCCGGATAACTCATTAAAACCGTATCTTCACTGATGTCACATTCTGTATCAAAGGAGTCTGTAGCCCGATAGGTGTTACCTACATCATACGCTCCCAGGAGTTCGCTTAAAACAAAAGGCAAATCCGTATCATCAGGATACAATGCCGTCTCATAGCCAAGCATTGCTTCTTCCAAGGCCTCAGACACATTATCCGCTGTCATAAGTTCATATGAATTATCTATATGTCTTAACGCTTCCTGATTTTCCTCCGGAAACGTATCGGTTACAATTACTTCGATTGAAGACTCTGTCTCATCCGTTACGGAAGTATCGACCGTCTTTTGGTCAACAGGTGCCGAACAACCACCGATAAGGCAAGCCGTTATTAACAAGGCTACAATATTCTTTCCGTTCATATATTTATCTCCTCCGTTTTTCTATGATAACATTAAACAAGCAGCAAATACACATAGGAAGAATTATTTACAAAATAACCGCCTTTGTATTCGACTATTAACAGAAAAGTCACATAGCTTGTGCTAAAATAATATTTATATATAACTTATAATTTTTTATATTGTGTGAGGAATAGAATATGCGTAAAAGAATTGCTGTTTTTGAAGGTGAACCTATAAGAGAATTTCAAAACACCTTTACACAAAGTATTTTTGAATTGGCCAAAGAAAATGATTTCGACGTTTTTGTTTTCTGTAATTTGGGTTCATACACCAATAACCCGCTTTTCGAAATCGGTGAAAGAAACATCATCGAGATACCTGATTTCAGTAAATTTGATGCAGTTATTTCTCTTTCAGATACTTTTGATATTGACGGAATGGAGGAATTACTTCTCTCCAAGATAAACACAAGCAATCCGGACTGTCCGATAGTTACAGTACGTAACGGTCCTCTTGGAACATACAGAGTGCTTGTTGATGATTATGACACAACTTATCAGATAGTAAACCATTTTATAAAGAATCGCCATTTCTCACGCATATGCTATATGTCAGGCAATCGTGATGTACCTGATTCTCTTACGCGACAGCAAGCCTATGTCGAAGCTATGACAAACGCAGGTCTCAGGGTTACGGACAGCATGACATTCGAGGGTGATTACTGGTATACACATGGTGAGCCTGCAGTTGAACAATTCCTTAAGGCTTTTCCTAAATCAATATACGGCGAAGATAATCCTGATGCCAAGATAATACATTTTGACGATGACTATCTTCTCCCGGAAGCTATTGTATGCGGCAACGACTATATGGCTATATCGGTATGTAATGCTCTTAAGAAACGCGGAATCAGAATACCGGAAGATATCTGTATTTTCGGTTTTGATGAAGCACTTGAAGGTGTTGCATACGAGCCGCAGCTCTCAACTGTAAGTATGCCTACTGTTGAGATGGCAAAGCGCACAATTCAGATAATCGTTGACACTCTGAACGGAAAAACAATAGAACATGACTGTTTTGTTCGCGGTGATCTTAAATTCAAGGCAAGTTCCGAGATTAATATCCCTAAGGCAAACTTTGACGCAGCTGCCCTCGTTAATGAGGTTGCAGAAAGTTCAATAAGTCTTAAGCAGTCAGCACTTATTTTTATTGATTTGCAAAACCATATAACTGCAGATGATAAGCTTGCTTTCCTTGAATCGTATTTCTACAAAACCAACTGTGAACGCGGATATATCTGTCTTTGCAGTGAACAAAACGACGTAGACGTTCCGCGTCCTTACAGTGACGATATTATTTTACGTGATATTTATCCTTATAAAGACGCAACAATAAAGAAAGAATGTCTCGGAACTACGTTCAGCCGCTCTGAGATATTACCGGAAGAAGTATTCATGGATTCAAGCACACCATCAAGATTCTTCATAATGCCTATTCACTTCAAAGATATGTCATACGGTTATTTTGTAATGGAACCGAGCAATAAGCTCTTCGACTATTTTGTTACAACACTTACTACCGCACTTGCATATACATATGAAGACTTAAGCCTTATGAGGCGATTGGACCAGCTTGGAGATATCAGACGTCAAAGTCTCATTGATCCGCTTACCGGTGTTGGTAACAGACGAAGCTTTGATCAGTATCTGAATTCCATCTCACAAAGGTTAAAGACAGAGGGCGGCTGTCTCTCGATAGTAATGGCTGATTTGGATTATCTGAAGTATGTTAATGATAACTACGGCCATGACGAAGGTGATTTTGTAATAAAGGAATTTGCTGCAATTCTTAAAGGATTAACAGACAGTGATGATTTATGTGCAAGAGTCGGCGGTGATGAATTTGCCTGTGTTCTTTATTCGAAGACGCGAGAGAAGCATGACACTTTTGAAGCTCGTGCATACGAAGCAATAACTCTTCGTGAGAAAACCATGGACAAACCATATAAGTTCCATGCAAGCTTCGGTTCCTGCTCCTATGATGAATATATGGGTGCTTCACTCCTTACTTGTATGAAGCTCGCAGATGAACGAATGTATTTTGCAAAGAGTGAATATAAGAAAAATCTTGCTGAATAATCTTCAGAAGCAAAATTCAATATAAAACAAGCCAACAAAAA
>JAKSRF010000019.1 GCA_024403755.1 Clostridia bacterium | reverse complement strand
AAAACCGTAGTATTTATTCTCACTACAGTCACGCATCCTTAAGTTAATGACATTGTCTAATAACAAGAAATATCAGCATCAATCAGAGCTTTAATTCCATAAACCTTCTGAATGTATTGAAACCTTCATACTCAAAGAAATCAAAAGTATCACTTATTTCCCACATTTCCAGCTCAACGCGGTCAAAACCTTTATCTATGGCATCTCTGCGTATTGTGTCTACAAGTGCCGTTCCAATTCCCTGATGTCTGTAAGCTTCGTCAACTCCCAAATCTACTATACGATAAATTTGGCGTGCCAATCGATATAATGATTCAGGTTTACTGAAGCATTCCACAATGGCAAACCCACGTATTATGTCGTCTATTACAACAACCAATACATCAAAATCATCGGAAAAGTAATCAATGTTTACATGCTTAAAGAATTCAGGATTCATATCCTTATGAGGGACATAAGTAGTTATTGACCTTATTCTGTTACGCAATTCATTTACTTCTTTCAATTCATCCGGTCTTGCATATCGAATTTCCATAACATCACCCCTAATAAAGTATCAAAAATCTTTCACTTTATTTTAACACATTTGACAGATAAATTGAAAAGTAAAAAATAATTTTTTGTCAAAAAAATGGTTCCTATCTGTTAACAACAAATAGAAACCTAATACAAAACAAAATAACTTAAATCAACAATACAATTGCAAATCCGGACAAACTTCCTTAATCTCATCTCGTAAATCAAGGGCATCAATGTCACGACCGCTGTCTATAACAACTGTCTCAATCTTAGGCCAAGTTTTAAAGATGTCATACTTATCAGCATAATACTTATTTCCGAGACAAACATATTTTATTGAAGAAAATCTGTGATCCAACTCAGATAACCTGTAAGAATATGCCTTTGAAGAACAATACAAATCTAAATAATCAATATATTGATCGTCAGTATTTGAACAGGTGGCTGCTCTGTTTGTACCTGTAGAACCTTCTCCAAAATAGAACTCTATAATTACGCTTTTATTCTTATTCATAAAATAGGAAGAATTCTCTTTCAGATATTTATTGTAATGAAAAATAATAGCGTCTATTTTGGCAATGCTATCTACATCAACAAACTTCATATTTACAGTATTTCTGTTTTCTGTATATTCAGAATATTTACACTCTACGGTATTCTCCATCTGCTCTTCTATATATTTAATTATTTCACGAGCATACAAATCGCTTTGATTATTTCTACACGAACACAACAGCAAACATTGCAATATCAGTAAAGTAGTTAATACCGTACATAATATCTTACGCATAAAAACCTCACACACAGTAAAAAATCCAATTAGAATAATAATAACATTTTTTTCAAAAATAATTAATATGGTTTTTCATTTTTCAATTAAAAATTTGTAAACAATTGCCGGTAAGCGGATCCTTCCGGGTATAATCCAATTTGATATTATCAGGCAATTGAACAGCAAAATCGGGCTTATTCTTAGGATTCTCTCTCATATAATAATCCAAAGTCAGTGCTTCCCTTAGTTTCTTGTCGTTGCAATCAGTATTTTCGCTTGCAAACTCCAACAGCACTTCATATTTTCTGCTCCTTGCCGGAGTTCTTACAAAATAACCCTTTCGCTTGTAAAATTCAGATAATGAACTGTACAATTCATAAGGTGACTCGAATTCCTTCTCCAACAGGGCAATTCCGTTAATAAATTGAGCACTGTTGTAATAGAATTCTACCATTTCCGCTACAGCCTTCAGTTTGCGTATTTCTTCATAAGAAATCCACTTGGTTGACAATACCTCATACGGTGGTTTTCCGGTATATTTTATCTCATATTCATCAGCTTTCTCAGAAATTACTGTTCCTTTAAGCACTTTAAGGAAACCTAACTGCAACTGACACGGTCTCATTCTGTAAACTGTATTGAACGAATTAACGAAGCTCTCATAATTCTCATACGGCAACCCGGCAATCAAATCCAGATGAACATGAATATTATGGTTTTGATTTAATGCTTTCACATTTTTTTCAATCACAGCTATATCCGTTACTCTGTTAACCTCTTTCAAAGTTCTTAAATTAACGGATTGAACTCCTATTTCCAGCTGAACTAATCCCGGACGCAACTTCTGCAGAATATTTATTTGCTTATCATCAAGTATATCCGCAGCTATTTCAAAATGAAAATTAGTAATACCGTTATCGTTTTGGTATATATAATTCCACAACTCTGTTGCCCTGTCACTGTTGCAATTAAAGGTTCTGTCTATAAATTTAACCTGCTTTACCTTCTGTTCAAGGAAAAATTTAATCTCCTTCTTTACCAGTTCAAGTTCTCTGAAGCGTGTGGTTTTCTCTATTGACGATAAGCAATAACTGCATCTGTAAGGACAACCTCTTGCTGACTCATAATAAATAATTCTGTTATCAAATTTGTCGAGGCCGTCGTAATAGAAGAATGGTAATTCATTCATATTTACAACATCAAGCATCGATACAGTATCTCTTTCGCTCAATACAACACCCTGAATATCACTGAAATCGTTATCACCTGATTCGATATATCTTGCAATAACTTCTTCAAACGGTTTCTCACCCTCGCCTATAAAAACTCCTTTTATCAGAGGCATTGCTTCAAAGGTGTTCTTATAATCATATGACACCTCAGGACCGCCGAGCCATATATCCGTGTCAGGTAAAATCTTTGAAAGCTCTGTCACAAGTTCTTTAACCGTCTCTATATTCCATATATATACCGAGAAACCGATTGCATCAGGCTTGTGCTGATAAATATCCTCCAATATATCGTCGGTTTTATTATTTATTGTATATTCAGCAATATTAACCGAATTCGGAAAACTTTTGTCAACAAAAGCTTTCAATGAAAACACTGCCGGATTTGAGTGTATATATTTTGCATTAATAGCAACAAGTAAGAAATTCATTTTATATTCTCCGTCAACTTTTACTGAGTTTGTACATTTCCTCAACGGCTATTCTTGCTTTAGCTGCAAGATTTTTACCCTTTGGAAAACAATAGAATAAAACATCGTTATTACCTATGCAAATCATATCTCCTATTTCATACCAGAAATAGTCAGAATATAAACTGTAACAACTGTTGGCCGGTTGCTTATAAATCACCTTTCCGTCGGAATCCTTAAGTATAAATCCCGCCTCATTATGGCTTAATCTTCCTGCACCGATCATATATACTGCTTTATAATCGATAATCATCCCTATTTCGACATCAACATCCAACGCATACTTCTTATTCTTTATATCATCTGCAACACACTGTCGTTCCCACTTATACCAATCAGGAATATGCTCGAAAACAGGTTCACCGTCCTCGGCTTCAAGCAAACCGTATTGATTAAGCACATATGCCTTATTGCAGGCACCGCAAACCAGTCCGGTACCCTTTCCCAGCATCTTATCCTCACAACCGCACGAAGCACAACGATACAATATTCTTTCCAATCCGTCAGCTCTGAAAGGTTCGTCAATTACTATTTGATTCTCCTGTTGCCATTTCCAATAATCAAAAGAGAATGCTTCATACAGAACAGAATCTATTTCAGATACGCTCTTACTCTTAACCTCATCAACAGATAAAAGGCACCTAATTTCCGCACTTACTTTCACATCACGTTTCTGAAGATTGTTGTAAAGAGGATCCCTTGCAAATGAACCATATGTGGTAATCATTACCACCGGAACTCTGACCCTTTTGAACATCACGCCTAATTTTCTCGGCAGAGGAGTTGCCGTACCGTCAAATGAATAGCTGGCCTCAGGATACATCAGAACGCTGGTTTTATTCGTATTCAAAGCATAATTTATATCTGATATCAAAGATATATCTGTGACAAACTTCCGCGTCGGTATACAACCCAGTTTTCGCATCAGCAATTCTTTTCCGACAAAGCCGTCCGAAGTACATACTATGTTGTATCGCTTCGGAAACAATATTTTCGAAGCAATTTTCAAATCCAAAAAACTTGAATGATTCATAAGTATAAGCCAAGGTCCGTCGCCTGCTTTCTCCATATCACGTCTCGAAAAGCTGAAATCAACCTGCTTTAAATCTCCGATTCCGGCTACACGCATAACCGCACTGAGAAAATAATTCGGCTTGCAGGGTTTCCTGTGCACAGGTCTCGGAAGAGCCATTACCTCTTCATATGTCTTACTGATCGTCTTTATCTTCATATCAATATCAGTTCGGTAGCATAACAAAAGCTTCACCGGTAGCTTCAAAATATAAAACGATGGTATCCAAAGGCATCGTCTTGTCTTCTGTGCTGAAGCCGAATGCTTCCAAATAAGTATAACAATTCTCGGGAATATTTCCGATTAAGGTATTAGGCAGGATAATAATAACTTTTTTATTCTTATCCTCCTTCAGCGGCGCTGTATAAAAATTTCTCACAACATGCGATACGACACCACCGTTACCGTCATCAGTGCTTACATTATCAATTTCTTCGGTACCTGGTTCATATTCATAAGTGATATTACCGACAATTGCCGAATATGTGTACTCGTCAATCTTCTTTAATTTCGATAGTTTGAAATTAAACAGATTTCCGTATATTGTTCCGTATTCATAATCAGGAGAACTTTCATCAGGGTTATAAAAATACTCCTGTCCTTCTACACTTCCGTCCGGCTGCAACGACAAAAAGATTGCCGAATCACTTTCTTTACTTTTGCTGCAATATCGATCACTTGCATAACCCTTAAAAGCAGTCTGCTCATCTATATTATTTCCGCAGGATGCAAATCCTGCACAAAAGCACATTGTCAAAACTAATGTTAATATCTTTCTCATATTTCCTCCGATTAATTGTTACCGGTCAACATATCATAGGTAACGCCGTATTTTCGAGCAATATCGACAGCATAAGACATCCCTTCCGGCGGTGCAACTGCAACCTTAAACGACCTCTTTCCTTCATCCGATTTCATGACAAGAGACTTTGCCTTAGAATTATACTCTTCACTGTTAATTGAATCCAAATCATATGCCAATTTATGCATATGCGTATTATAAATCGTCCTTACCCCCTTGGAAAGAAGTGCTTTTACAGAATCTACTGCAATATAATACCCTTCCTCAAAAGAGGTAGTGGAAAACGTCTCATTCATAAGCACAAGGCTGTCTTCCGTCGCACTGTTATAAAGCTCCTTAAATCTGGTGCATTCCTCACCAAGTCTGCCCAAATCCATTGTTTTATCTTCATCTGCCGGAAAATGCGTATATATTGCATCTATCGGTACATAGCAAAAAGAATCAGCCGGAACGTAAATTCCGCCCTGTGCCATGACATAACACAAACCTACAGCCTGAGTAATGGTAGTCTTACCGCCTCTGTTGGCACCGGTCAGAATATATATCATATTCTCTTTGTCGAAAATCAAATCATTAACCACTATCTCCTCAGCCGAGCACACACCGGATGAAGCCAACTTAAGATTATAAATACCCTTTGCATCCATAAACCCACTGTTATTGTTCTTATCAATAGGAGTCGGGATACAAAAAGAGTAATTCTTTTCCTTCAGTTTCTCTATAAATTCAGATGTACGAATATAGTACACAAATTCAGGAATAAGTCCGGTAATATTGGCTACGGCAACGGTTACGTATTTTGAGAGTACTTCCTTAAGATTCTTAACAAGATGATTAAGCATCTTACTGATGACCTGATCAAGATAAAAAGGTGATTCTTCGCCGCCGTTCGCAGGAATATTACCTATTGAGTCGCTTGTTCGTCTGTCAACTAACGGAGTCTGCTGCAAAGCCATAAGGCCGGCAAACTTCTCTACTGTCTTAAAAGGCGTCAAGCTTTTACCGTCAATGTCGTGATAATGCATATCACCGTTCCAATCATTTCCCTGTGATATACCGCCCTTTGAAGTGAGAGCTTCGGTAAAATTACTTAATATACCTGAACTTTTGAATTT
This sequence comes from Clostridia bacterium, assembly GCA_024403755.1. Classification (GTDB taxonomy): domain Bacteria; phylum Bacillota; class Clostridia; order Saccharofermentanales; family Saccharofermentanaceae; genus Saccharofermentans. The sequence continues at coordinate 24,177 of JAKSRF010000019.1, read as the reverse complement.
CTGATTATTAACAGATATAAGGCCTATACTCTCTGCCTCAAATCTCGAATTCAAATTAATACCGACTGTAATGCTCTGAAGACTGGATGTATCTGCTTTAAGTGCCTCTATATCCTTTTTCATGCCTTCAAAGCTCGGATCTTCAATAATTGAATTCACAAATGCCTTAAGGTTAAGCAATCCTTCAGATTTAATGTCATTGGCACTCAAACAATCACTTATCGCTTCGACACAATTTATGTAATCTTTTATCTCATCCAATCTGTGAAGAAGATCCCAAAGCCCGGATTTCTTATCAAACTCACGTTTCATTATTCCAAAATCCTTGAGCATTTGAACCTGATCCAACAGTTCTTTCATATTATTACGCATTGAAGGAAGATTTATCATATCCTCAAATACTTCTGCTCTGTAACCGGCTACACGACTGTCAGAAGATAAATTTGATAATACGCTCATTATCAGTTTCTCTTCTTTCTCATTAGCAGCAAGCTGCTTACAAATTGCATCCAAACCAAGATCATGACAGGTTACCGCAGACAACTGATTATATTTGACATTCTCTATATCAGGAAAAAGTATACTTACACTATTACTCATAACACACACACACCTGAAATTACATTAATGATTTAATTGTATTTTCTGCCCATTCAATCTTCATCTTACAATGCATAATCTCGTATTGCGATGTGGCAATCCAATACTTTCGATGAGTATTGTTCTTAGGAATTGTATTTTGAATCTCTGAACTTTCCTCTTCTGCCAAAGCAAGTTCATTCTCTGCCGTTTCAATATAGTGCTCAAGAGCAGCTATGCTCTTCTTTTTATCCCTGAAACCCGAGAAAAACATTTTAAGAAGAAATGAATCTCTTAATTCATCTCCTTCTTCATAAGAATTCAACCATTGCATAAAGGCCTCACTGCCTTTATCGGTTATATGATAAACCTTACGATTCGGCTTATCATACTGCACAACTATCTCACTTGAAGCATACTCAGCTTCTTCAAGTTTATTAAGTTCCCTGTATATCTGGCTTGTCTGAGCCTTCCAAAAAAATGACAGAGAATGTTGAAAATATGCATTAACATCATAACCTGTTTTAGGTCCGAACTTAAGCAATCCAAGAATACCGTATCTTAATGACATAAGAACCTCCATATTCCACTTGTACTATAATCTTATTATTTATGGCTATATATGTCAAATACGTTATTTTATCATAGAATAAGTCAAACGATGCGTCATTTGCGGAGAGTTATATAATACTCATTTCTTTTCTCTCCATCTTTTTATAATTAGAAAACAAATCCAAATCCTAATCATTGGTATCTGCATTCAAAATGAGAAAAAATCGGACATAAAAAAGATTGCAATTCTAATAAAAATTGCAATCCTATTCTGGTGCGGGTGACAGGACTTGAACCTGCACGTCTCTCGGCACAAGAACCTAAATCTTGCGTGTCTGCCAATTTCACCACACCCGCATACTAAACAGATTCATCACAAGTCTGAATCTGTTAAAAAGTATAATCAAATTATTGTGCCTGAAATTCCTTCAAAGCAGTGTTAAAAATATAATAACCGCTGTCAGTTACTATATATTGTCCGTGAGTTGCTATGCAAACAACCATTCCGCCTTCCGGAAGTGTCGTTACAACCTCCGTAAGTGAGCAATCAGAATATACCGTTGCCTCCTCAACCACCTCAAACATGGTCTCCTCATCAAACAACTCATATGCACCGTCTACAGGAACAACCGTAGGTCCTTCAGGTTCGGTAGCAACAGTAGTAGCAACCGTAACAGCCTCAGTAGTTGAAACCGCAGTCGTCTCATCCGTACTTCCGCTGCAAGAAGCAATACTCAACAATAAAGAAATAGATAAAACAGAAACTAATGTTCTCTTCATATAACAAAAAAATCCTTTCTTACCCCAAGCCTTTGAATATTATACCATAAGCTTTCGAAAATTCTTTACAAAATAATTATGCCAAATTCTCTCAAAAACACAAAAGTCATATATGCAGCATACATAATAAGCATAATAACGCCTTCAGACTTTTTAATTTTGGCTCCGGAGCATACAAAAATATAGCAAACAGCCATTCCGACAAAGCAAATAATCGCATCTACTACATTATCATAACACAACTCCAACGGTGAAATAGTTGAAGCAATACCAAGAACAAATAAGATGTTGAAAAGATTTGAACCGATAATATTACCCAATGCTATTGAATACTCACCCTTTTTGTGAGCCACAAGTGACGTAACCAGTTCCGGAAGAGAAGTTCCGAGAGCTACAATAGTCAAACCGATAACTGTATCGGATATTCCGAACAATTTTGCAAAAAAGGTACATGAAGACACTATTCCCTTAGACGCAAAATAAATAGCTGCTATAGAGACAATAATAATAACTATATTCAAAAATACCTTCAAGCTGCCCTTACCTGTCTCTTTGTTCTCTTCATCTTGCTGAGCCGGTGTGCGTTTTGCACGGCTGATAAGATAAACACAATATACTACTATCAAAACCAGAAGTACTATTCCTTCTAATCGTTCAACAGCCATATCTCTGACAAAAAATACTAATAAAATACTTGCCAAAAGACAAACCGGATAATCAAACTTAATGATTTCCTTATCTACTACTATATTGCCTATTATCGAACACAAACCGACTATTACCAGAAGATTAAACAGATTGGAGCCGACAACATTTGATATCGATAATGAGTTACTTCCCTGCAACGAAGATACTATACTTACACCTGCTTCCGGAGCACTGGTACCGAAAGCAACTATCGTAAGTCCGATAATAAGTGAAGGAACCTTAAGCTTCTTTGCTATAAAGCTACAGGCATCTACAAGAAAATCTGCACCTTTTATCAATATAGCAAAGCATGCCAAAAGCAATAATAAATTCAACACTATCTGCATAATCAATCCTCATCCAACTTAAGCACGCTCATAAATGCTTCCTGAGGAACATCAACCGAGCCTATGCTGCGCATTCGTTTCTTTCCTTCTTTTTGTTTCTCGAGAAGCTTCTTCTTACGCGTAATATCACCACCGTAGCACTTAGAAAGAACATCCTTACGATAAGCACGAATTGTCTCACGCGCAATTACCTTTCCGCCGATACAAGCCTGCACCGGCACCTCGAACTGCTGTCTCGGTATATTCTCCTTCAGCTTCTCAGCCATTCTTCTTCCGCGCTCGTATGCTTTATCAGCATGAACAATAAAAGAAAGTGCATCTACAGGGTCGCCGTTAAGAAGAATGTCAAGCTTTACAAGCTTAGATCTGTCATAACCATCCATCTCATAATCAAGTGAAGCATAACCTCGTGTACGTGACTTTAATGCGTCAAAGAAATCATATATTATCTCATTCAACGGCATACCACCATGCCCGAGATCACTTTCTCCATCCATCTCTGTCATACCCTTGTACTCACCACTTCTGTTTTGGCACAACTCCTCTATATTTCCTACATACTCTTTAGGAAGCATAACAGTAGCATTTACCATAGGTTCTTCCATATAATCAATCTCGGACGGATCCGGCATATTAGTAGGATTATCCATCTCTATCATGGAACCATCCAACTTATGTATCTTATATACTACTGAAGGAGCCGTCGAAATAAGATCAAGATTAAATTCACGTTCCAATCTTTCCTGAATTACCTCATAGTGAAGAAGACCGAGGAATCCACATCTGAATCCAAAACCCAACGCAACGGAAGTCTCAGCTTCAAAAGACAGTGCCGCATCATTAAGTCTTAACTTCTCCAATGCATCACGCAAATCGCCATATTTAGCACCATCAACAGGATATATGCCGCAGAAAACCATCTGCTGTATACTCTTATATCCTGCAAGCGGTTCTTCAGCAGGATTGTCAGCCAACGTTACCGTGTCACCCGGAGCAGTATCACTTACATTTTTGATTGAAGCACATATATATCCTACCTCGCCGGTAAGAAGTCTCTCACTCGGAACGTATTCACCCGGATGGAAATAACCGAGTTCTGTTACGACAAATTCCTTGCCTGTATGCATCATACGTATCTTATCACCGAGCTTTACACTGCCCTCTCGAATTCGACAGCTTACTATAACACCCTTATAGGAATCATACTTTGAATCAAAAATCAAAGCACGCAAAGGCTTATCTTCATCACCTGAAGGCGCCGGAAGATACTGAACAATCTTCTCAAGAACCTCATCTATTCCGATATCATTTTTAGCAGATATAAGCGGAGCATACGATGCATCAATTCCTATAACATCCTCTATCTCACTCTTAACATAATCCGGTCTTGCTGAAGGTAAATCAATTTTGTTAATTACAGGAAGTATCTCAAGATCAGCATCTACAGCCAAATACACATTAGCCATAGTCTGCGCCTCAACGCCCTGCGAAGAATCAACTATAAGAACCGCACCGTCGCAGGCAGCCAGGCTTCTCGATACTTCATAGTTAAAGTCAACATGACCCGGAGTGTCAATAAGATTCAGGATATACTCATTACCATCCTGTGCCTTATACACCATTCTTGTAGACTGAGCTTTAATTGTAATACCACGTTCTCTCTCGATAGCCATATTATCAAGAATCTGAGCCTGCATCTCACGCTTCTCTTTAACACCGGTATGCTCAATCAATCGATCCGCAAGCGTAGACTTACCATGATCGATATGTGCAATAATACAAAAATTTCTTAAATATTCTTGTCTTTCCATCAAACACCTATTATTTTTCTTTTCGAAAAGGAACTCAAAGTACCTTAAACGTACTGAAAGGATATACTCTTACTACAGCAACGCCCTTAATTCTCTTAGCCGTAAAAGGTCCGAGTCTTCTTGAATCGTTACTTACACCTCTGTTATCGCCCATACAAAAATACTCATCATCGGCCAGCGTATAACAATCATAACCCCTTTCAATTCCGAACTGCTGAACATTGGTAACGGTGCCCGGCTCGAGATAAGGTTCCTCAAGAAGCATAAACTCATCAGAACCTACCTGCTTAATGTATACGTTGCCGTCCTCAATCTTTATTGTTTCACCCGGTAAGCCTATGACTCTCTTAACAAGATATTCCTCACGATCATAGCCTTCCATATCTTTGCCGTCCAAGATAACGATATCCCCTCTGTCAAAGGACTTAAAATATGTAGATATCTTCTCGGCAAGAATTACATCACCGCTGAAAAGCGTTTTTTCCATAGACTGACCGTAAACGTCACTTCTCTGAATAACAAAAACAACAACCAAAACACCGACAATAAGGCCTATACAGATGCTCTTAAACCAGTCAAGAATGTCCTCAAACAATTTACGTCCTTCCGACTTCTCAGGCTCACTGTTCTCGGTATCATCAGGCGTTACCGATGCAACAGAGTCTGCATAAGTATCTTTTTTTGTCAGAAGCTCATCAGACTCAACAGCACCCTTGCCTTCAGCTTGAATTACTTCATTAACATTCACTTCACCGATGTTTATCGGATCCATTAATTTATTTGATTGCATTTCATCGTTATCCATATCTCTAACCCTCGTACTTCAAAAATTCTTCAGATTATCACTTATAAATATTGTTTCAACACATTGACCTTCACTTTGATCTGAAACAGCATTTAACAAGCCGTCACACATAACCGACTTACACATACCGAATCCCAAAGCAATTCCCACTAACAAACCTAAAGCAATAACGCTGATTCTGTTCATAATTCCACCTTAAAACTTCATTACCGTTCTCTGCTGATAACTTTCTTTAACCTTAAGAATTAATCTGCAATAAACTCATTATCTTCAGAATCTTCTTTTGCAGCTTCTACAGCAATTCCAAGCTCCTGCAATTGCTTCAATGCTACCGGAGCCGGTGCTTCTGTCATAAGGTCTGAAGAATTCTGAACCTTAGGGAAAGCAATAACCTCTCTTATGCTGTCGCAATTAAGCATCAACATAACCATACGATCAAGACCGAATGCCAGTCCGCCGTGCGGAGGTACACCGAACTTAAAAGCATCGAGAAGGAAACCGAACTGCTCCTGAGCGGATTCCTCTGTAAAGCCTAAAAGCTTAAAGATTCTCATCTGCAAATTTCTGTCATGAATACGAATAGAACCACCGCCAAGCTCACAACCGTTAAGAACGATATCGTAAGCCTTTGATCTTACCTTACCCTGATCTGACTCAAGCATATCAAGGTCCTCATCCATAGGACAGGTGAAAGGATGATGCATTGCCATATATCGTCCTTCTTCTTCAGAATACTCAAACATAGGGAACTCAGTTACCCAACAGAACTTAAACTCCTTCTCATCAATGAGTCCGAGTTTCTTTGCAGCCTCACAACGAAGTGCACCGAGAGCCGCATATACAACCTTATTTGTATCAGCTACGAAGCAGATTAAGTCTTCTTCTGTAGCACCCATAGCAGTCTTAAACTCTTCAATAAGTTCAGGAGTTAAGAACTTAAGGAAAGATCCTCTCGGTTCCTGTGAAGGCACAATCCATGCCATTCCTTTTGCCTTGTAGGTCTTACAAACTTCACCCAAAGCATCAATTTCCTTACGAGAGAACTTGGCACCGCCCTTAACATTAATAGCACGTACGCTTCCGCCATTATCGAGAGCAGACTTAAATACAACAAAGTCCATCTTAGCAGCGATGTCAGATACATCCTTAAGCTTCATATCGAATCTCAAATCCGGCTTATCCGAACCATAGTTATCCATAGCATCCTGCCATGTTATTCTTCTGATCGGAAGCTCTACCTTATAACCGAGAACATCATTAAAAATTCTTGCAAGTGCCCCCTCTGTAACATTCATTACATCATCAGGATCAACAAAGCTCATCTCCAAATCAATCTGAGTAAACTCAGGCTGTCTGTCAGCTCTTAAATCCTCATCTCTGAAGCACTTCGCAATCTGCATATATCTGTCGTAACCTGCAAGCATAAGAAGCTGCTTATAAAGCTGTGGAGACTGTGGAAGAGCAAAGAAAGAACCATTCTTTACACGGCTCGGTACAAGATAATCTCTGGCACCCTCCGGAGTACTCTTACCAAGCATCGGTGTCTCAACCTCAATAAAGCCCTGCTCATCAAAATAGTCACGGGCAGATTTAGCAATCTTATGTCTCATCATAAGATTCTTTTGCATATTAGGTCTTCTCAAATCAAGATATCTGTACTTAAGTCTTAAAGACTCATTAGCATTATCATCCTCCTCAATATAGAACGGAGTAGTCTGAGACTCGCTTATTATTCTCAAATCAGAAAGTGCAACTTCAATAAGACCTGTCTTCATCTTCTCATTCGGAGCACTTCTGAGCTGAACTTTACCGGAAGCAGCCAATACGAACTCACTTCTGACCTGTGAAGCTTTATTACGGATTTCCTCACTGCTGTCAGGATCAACTACAAGTTGAATCTCTCCTGTACGGTCTCTGAGTGTAATAAATGTAAGTCCACCCAAATCGCGGCACTTATGGCACCAACCCATAAGAGTCACTTCTCTGCCTACATCCTCCGTACTTAATTCAGTACACATACAAGTTCTCTTCAGTCCAACTATACTTTCAGACATATATTTATCTTCCTTTCAATTATTAACTTATTAAACCTCAGGCCAATATGCCTTTGAAATAATCAACTATACTGCCTAACTCAATCTCAGACTGTGTTCCGTCAGCCATGCACTTTACATTTACTTTTCCTGAGCTGAGCTCGTCATCTCCGATAACTACCAGATAAGGAATATTACGCTTACCTGCATACTTCATCTGAGCTCTGAATGCACGTCCGGCCAAATCCATCTCACAGCCTATACCTTCCATTCTTAAATCATTTACGATTGCTTTTATCTTATCCTTAGCTTCAGGAGACATATCCGCAAAATAAACCTTTACATAATTAGGCTTCTCAAATTCAATTCCCTGTGCTTCAGCCTCAAGAAGGAAACGTTCTGCTCCCATTGCAAAACCGATACCCGGCGTAGGTGTACCGTCCATAAGGCTTACCAAACCGTCATAACGGCCGCCTCCGAGAATAGTGCCCTGTGTTCCTACATTCTCAGAAACAAACTCAAATACAGTTCTTGTATAATAATCAAGACCTCTGACAATACCTGAATCGATAGTATAAGGAATGTTAAGTATGTCAAGATTCTTCTTAAGTCCCTCGAAATGAGCTCCACAGTCCTCACATAAATAATCAATAAGTCTTGGTGCCCCTTCTGCAAACTTCTTACATCTGTCATCCTTACAATCAATCATTCTCAAAGGATTCTTATCAAATCTTGCCTTACAATCATCACACATCTTATCAAGATTAGGTCTGAAATAATCCTTCAGAACCTCATTATACTGCTTACGGCAATTCGGGCATCCGATAGAATTAATGCAAAGCTTAATACTCTTGAGGCCGACTTTCTTGAAGAACGTATTCATGATGCTTATTACTTCCGCATCAATATCCGGTCCTTCAGAACCGAAAGCCTCAACGCCAAACTGGTGAAACTCTCTGTAACGTCCCTTCTGAACATTCTCATATCTGAATGCCGTGATGTTATAAAACATTCTTACAGGACTCGGAAGACTTGTCATACCGTTCTCTATGAAGCTTCGTACAACTCCGGCCGTACCCTCAGGTCTGAGTGTAATAGATCTTCCGCCCTTATCATTGAATGTATACATTTCCTTCTGAACTACATCCGTAGTATCACCGACACCTCTTTGAAAAAGATCGGTCTGCTCAAATGTCGGAATTCTTATCTCCTCATAGCCATACATATGACAAACATCGGCAAACAATCGCTCTGCCTTGTGCCATTTATATATATCAGCAGGTAAAATATCTCTGGTACCTTTTTGTGCTGCAAATTTCATAATTATATCTCCTATTTTTATCCAATTATCCTACCGCGTTATTATAACGCGCGGGTATTACATAAACAATTGACTTTTTGCCTTGAATTTACAATTCAAACTCATAAATAAGCATTGAAAGAACACAAGGTGCGGCACTCTCAGTTCTCAGTATTCTGGGTCCGAGCGTAACCGGCGTAAAGCCCTCATTCTCTGCTTTAACGGCCTCTTCCGAACTGTAACCTCCTTCAGGGCCGATAAAAATATTAATTATCGGTAATTCATTTTGCTCGCCCAAGCGGGCATGGAACTCATGCAAAAGCTGCTTCAAAGACTTATCTTTCTCTTCTTCCCATGCAAAAAGAGTAACGTCTCCGTCACCGGCTCTTTTAATTGCCGTATCAAAACTAAGAGGCTCTGAAATAACCGGTACAATTCCTCTTCCCGATTGTCTTGCCGCTTCTTCAGCAATTTTTTGCCAACGTTCCAACTTGCTGCTTTTACCGTTTTCCTGTCTGACAACACATCTTTCGGAAAAAACCGGTACAATTTCAGACACACCGAGTTCAACAGACTTCTGAATCGTATAATCCATTCGCTCACCCTTGGATACAGACTGATAAAGCACTGCTTTAAACGGAGGTTCTGAAGCATTTATATTCCTGTTGACAACTGAAACAGTAACTGATTTTTTATCAAAACCAATTACTTCACACAGATACTCGTCTCGGTTTTGGTTTACTATTGTCAATTGCTCCCCGGTACGCATACGAAGCACTCCGGAAAGATATCGAGCATCTTCACCGGTTATCTCGTATTCATCGCCAACTGAAAGACAGACATTTATAAAAAGACGAGTCATCTTAAATACAAACCTCAACTAATAATGATATAACATCTAATTTTATCATTCTTATTAAGCATACTCAATAATTCATTTTATCAGCATATACTGTTCGTTTTTTACAACAAAAAAGTTCGGCGAACCGAACTCTTAAAAAACAACTTCATTATGCTGTATCACATGTTACTTAAACGATTACGGAGGTTATGAATTCTGTTGAGAGCATCATTCTCAACTTCTTTTTCCTTCTTCTGCTCTTCAATCTCCTGCTTTTCCTTCTCTGAAGCAGCTGCCTGCATCAAATCAAGAACTACGCCACGCTTATGCTCATCACTCTCTTCATCGGAAGAAGCATTGCTTCCTCCTGCAACTGAAGAGTATTTCTCTTCGAGACTTCTTGCTCTGTCACGAAGAGATTTAACCGGTGATACAAGTGAAGTAGAAACAGCTTCATTCACAGTACTCTCATCAGATACAACAACTGATGGTGCCTTCTCTTCAACTTTAACCGTAACCTTCTCTGCTGTTCTCATATCAGGCTTCTCAACAACCTTCAATCTCCTGGCTGAAGCAGAACCCTCAATAAACACCTCTATGCCTGCACAAACGGCATCATACATTGTTGCACCGCTTCCCAAGGCACAAGCACATGCAGTGCCTAAAGAAAAACTCGTCTCTGAAAAATCAAATCCCGAAAGTCGGAACTCCTCCGACTTAAAATTACAAAATTGTCTGCCGTCAAAAAACATGAACTGCGGACAAATATCACTCGGTTTGATAAGTACCGAACAACCGCTTAAGTTATAAACCTTCTTCATAGCACGTTTGAATGTACTCTCATCTGTACAAGTAAAACCTGCTATCAACTCTGCTTCCAATGAATTAATAACTACAAGCTTAACTCTAGGAAGAATCTTTGTCACAAGTTCATTATAAATGTCTTCGCTTACCATAAGGTCGCCGTCATCTGTAATAAACTTTGGATACATAACACATGGAACACTCGGATGCTCATCCAAATCGTCCATTACCTTGAAAATAATATCTCCGTCATTCAGATAGCCTATGCAAATAGCTGAAGGATACGATTCCTTAAAGCAATACTCCATTGCTTCGGTTACATCCTCACAAATAATCGGTTCCGAATCACGATTTTGAATAACAGGAGCGACAACTACAGGAGCCATCTCACAGAATGATACAGTGTCAACATCATTCCTTATGTCGAAATCTGCGTATTCTATTGAGTTTGAAACTATAAGAATAGACTTCATAAGGCATCCCCCGTTCTGAAAATGTGTCGTAATTGTTAAACTTTCTTCATAATTAGAATCTCATATTTAAGAGTATTTTTCAATAATTATAAGAGTAGAATTAAAAGATATTTAATTGTGCATTTTGTCAATAGTGAGATTTATTTTTTGTTAATAATAGCACAAAACATACAAAAATTAGAAAAAAAACGGCAACAATTCGTTAACACTTTTTAAAATATCAAATAGAAACAAAAATCATTTTCCTTCCGATTTACAAAGCTTTTCACCAAAAGTTCACAAAAAAATCATCAAATGTTTCAAAAAACGTTTCTATCCAAAATTTACAAAAAAATGACTTTTATTATATCAAATGCACAATTTAAATCTTGCGACAACGATACAGCATCCAATCATTTTTTTCACGAATTTCTTCGATTTCAAAGCCGGCATCCTTGAGTGCTTTTTCAACTCTATCCTTTTTTGTATTTATTATTCCTGAACAGATAAATGTACCTCCGGGTGCAAGCGCATCCGGAACATCACCGGCAATAGCACAAATTACATCAGCAATAATATTGGCAACTATTATCGTATAACCTTTTCCCGCCGCATCTTTGAGTTCACCTGTATGGCAATATATATCCGCACAGTCATTCTTAGAACAATTATCAATTGCAACATCAACTGCCAATCTGTCTATATCAACGGCTTCGACATTCTTACAACCCAACTTTGAACAAATAATTGCAAGAATTCCTGAACCGGTACCGACATCAAGTATCTTGTCATCCGGACTTATTACCTGATCAAGAACCTCGGCACACATTGAAGTTGTCTCATGAGTACCTGTACCGAATGCAGAACCCGGATCAAGAAAAATAGTAATCTTTTCAGATTTATTCTCATCAGCAAGCCACGACGGACAGATTGTGATTCGGTCAGAAATATCAAATGCATGATAATTTACCTTCCAATTATTTGCCCAATCTTCGTCTTTGACGTATTTATATCCGGTTAAGCCCTTCCCCAACGGCAAAAACTCGCCTATGTTATTAAGTCTTTCCTTAAGGAACTCTATAGCATCATCTTTTGATACCGTTGTATTACGTATATTGGAATAAATCATTCCGACGCCGTCAGGATTGTCATATTCCTCGCTCTTGGCACCAAGTCTTATACCGTCATCAAACTCAGCAAAATATGCCTTTATTGTCACATCAAGGCCAAGTGAATCAAGATAACCTTCGTCTGCATACGCAAGCGAATCAGGATCCTCAATAATTCTCTTTATCTCATACGGATCTTCCACCGCAATACCATCCGCTCCTATTTGAGCAAGCATCTCGCAAATTGCATCGGATGCGTCCTCTGTTGTTACAATTGTAATTTCAAGCCACTGCATTATCTGTACTCCGCTGATTATTGTATTTTGATTTACTGTTCAGTCTTATGACCGCGTTTTTATTGTAGTGATAATACTATATTATTCGGACAAAAAAAAGAGGAAAGTAAAAACCGCTGTGATTTTTACTTTCCGTTAATTACTGACCTTACAACTTAAATATGTTCTTTACCTTCTTAAAGAACCCGTTTCTCTTCTCGTAATTGCGCTCAGTAAGTGTCGCCTCAAACTCACGCAACTTCAGTTTTTGTGATTCTGAAAGTCGTGTAGGAATCTCAATATTGAACTTACAAACATGGTCACCGCGCATGTTCGGAGAATTTTTATTAGGAATACCTTTTCCGCGTATCGTATAGGTATCACCGGCTTGGGTTCCTTCTTTTACATTGTACTTAACCGGTCCGTCAATAGTAGGAATTTCTATCTCACCGCCGAGTACTGCCTGAGCTATAGTAAGAGGAATCTCACAATATGTAGTAGTTCCGTTACGTGTAAATACATCATGTTTTCCGACACGGAATTCAACATAAAGGTCTCCGTTAGGTCCTCCTTTTCTTCCAGGCTCACCCTCACCGGATATAGGAAGCATATCTCCGTTATCTACACCGGCAGGAACTTTAATATGGATGGTCTTTTTAATATTCTTTCTTCCGCGACCGCCGCACGCCGTACAAGGAGTACGTATAACCGTTCCGTTACCGTTACAGGTAGGACAATCCTTGGTTACCATTGTCATACCGAACAAAGTCTGAGTCTGCTGATTTATTCTGCCGGATCCCTTACAGTTCGGACACGTCTCCGGCACTGTTCCCGGCTGTGCGCCGCTTCCCTTACACTGGCTGCAGGTGTCTTCCTTTGTAATAGTTACATCCTTTTCAACACCGAATGCGGCTTCCATAAATTCAAGTTTCATGTTGTATTTAAGGTTAGCACCGCGTTGCGGACCGTTACGACGGGAACTTCTTGAACCGCCGAATCCGCCTCCGAAGAATGAACCGAAAATATCACCCAAATCATCAAAATTAAAATTCTGATACGAGAATCCGCCGCCTCCACCGGCACCGTCAAATGCCGCATGACCGAACTGATCATACTTACGACGCTTATCAGCGTCCGAAAGCACAGCATAAGCCTCGCTTACTTCCTTAAATTTAGCTTCAGCTTCTTGATCTCCCGGATGCAAATCCGGATGATACTGTTTTGCCATTTTACGATATGCTTTCTTCAATTCATCATCGTTGGCGCCTTTATTAACGCCCAGCACCTCGTAATAATCTCTTTTTGAATCAGCCAAAGTCTTATTCCTCCATCAATAATAGACAACCCAAAAGCTTTGCATTCAAATGAACGCAAAGCTCAGGGAAAAATACAAAACTAATTTTATCAGAAATCTCCGCCGGCACTCTTAAATCCGTCACCGGCATTATCTCCGCCCATATTACCCATATCAGGGCCTGCATTGTTGAAGTCTGTATAATTACTCTGTGCACCTGCACCGGCACCGTTAAAGCCTGTGAAATCCTGTGGGCCTGCACCGGCACCCGGATTAGCCTGTGAGTAAAGCTTTTCGGAAATCTTATAGAAAGCCTGTGTAACTGCCTCTGTCTCTGTCTTCATTGCCTCAGAATCATCTCTTGAGATTGCATCCTTAAGACGACCGAGAGCCTCCTCAACAGGAGCCTTGTCCTCAGCAGAAATCTTATCGCCTACCTCGCCCAAGGTCTTCTCTGTCTGATATACTGTGGATTCAGCGTGATTCTTAATCTCAACCTTCTCCTTACGTTCCTTATCCTCTGCTGCGTGAAGTTCAGCCTCCTTAACAGCACGGTTAATCTCGTCCTCACTCATGTTGGAAGACGCAGTAATAGTAATCTTCTGCTCACGACCGGTACCGAGATCCTTAGCACTTACATTAACGATACCGTTTGCATCGATATCAAATGTAACCTCAATCTGAGGAACTCCACGAGGAGCCGGTGCAATACCGTCAAGAATAAAGTTACCGAGAGTCTTATTGTACTGAGCCATATCACGCTCACCCTGAAGAACATGTACGTCAACCTGTGTCTGATTATCGGCATATGTCGAGAATACCTGGCTCTTCTTTGTAGGGATTGTTGTGTTACGCTCAATCATTCTTGTAAATACACCGCCGGCAGTCTCAATACCGAGTGACAAAGGTGTAACATCAAGAAGAAGAAGTCCCTTTACATCACCTGTAAGAACTGCAGCCTGAATAGCAGCACCGATAGCAACACACTCATCAGGATTAATTCCCTTAAACGGTTCCTTACCGAAGTAATTCTTTACTGCATCCTGAACTGCAGGAATTCTTGTAGAACCACCTACAAGGAGAATCTTATCAATCTCGCTTGCTGATACGCCTGAGTCAGACATAGCGCGCTTTACAGGCTCCATTGTTGCCTGAACAAGATCTCTTGTAATCTCATCAAACTTAGCTCTTGTAAGAGTGATGTCCATATGCTTAGGGCCTGTAGCAGGATCTGAATAGATATACGGAAGATTAACATTGGATGTAGTAACACCTGAAAGCTCAATCTTTGCCTTCTCGGCAGCTTCTCTCAAACGCTGCATTGCCATTCTGTCATTACGGAGATCAACACCCTCCTGCTGCTTAAACGTATCAAGGAGATAATCAACAATCTTATTATCGAAGTCATCACCGCCGAGTCTGTTGTTACCTGCTGTAGCAAGAACCTCAAATACACCGTCACCAATCTCAAGGATAGATACATCAAATGTACCGCCGCCGAGATCAAATACAAGAATCTTCTGATCATTTTCTTTATCAAGACCGTAAGCAAGTGAAGCTGCTGTTGGCTCGTTGATAATTCTCAAAACCTCAAGACCGGCAATTTTACCTGCGTCCTTTGTAGCCTGACGCTGTGAATCTGAGAAGTAAGCAGGAACAGTAATAACTGCCTGTGTTACAGTCTGTCCGAGATAAGCCTCAGCATCAGCTTTCAACTTAGAAAGAATCATTGCTGAAATTTCCTGTGGTGTATAAGCCTTATCATCGATGTTTACTTTATAGCTCGAACCCATTTCTCTCTTAATAGACTGAATTGTCTTATCAGGATTTGTAACTGCCTGTCTCTTGGCAACCTGACCTACAAGTCTCTCACCGTTCTTAGAGAATGCTACTACTGAAGGAGTAGTTCTAGCACCTTCCGGATTAGGAATAACTACTGCTTCTGAGCCTTCCATAACTGCTACGCATGAATTAGTAGTACCTAAATCAATACCTATTACTTTTGACATTTTATTTTCCTCCAAATGCAAATAAATTTATAATTAATTATTTCTTGCTCTCAAGAATCTTATCTACGATTCCGTATTCAAGTGCCTGCTCAGCAGTCATCCAATTATCTCTGTCAGTATCTAATGCAATCTGCTCGAGAGTCTTTCCGGTTCTTTCTGCAAGAATTGAATTCAAACGATTTCTGGTTGCTTTGATGTGATCTGCAGCAATCAAAATCTCGGTTGCCTGACCTTGAGCACCGCCCAAAGGCTGATGAATCATTACTTCGGCATTAGGGAGAATTGATCTCTTTCCCTTTGTACCTGCTGCAAGAAGGAATGAACCCATTGATGCGGCCATACCCATGCAGATTGTCTGTACATCCGGCTTAATAAGCTGCATTGTATCATAAATCATAAGACCGTCTGTAACAGATCCTCCCGGGCTGTTGATATAGAACTGAATATCCTTATCAGGATCTTCTGCCTCCAAGAACAAAAGCTGTGCTGTGATAAGGCTTGCTGTTGTTGAATTAACCTCATCTGAAAGTATTACAATACGTTCCTTAAGCAAACGTGAGTAAATATCATAAGCACGTTCACCGCGGCTTGACGACTCAATAACTGTAGGAACCAAAGCTGCTCTTAATAAATCTTCCATTTTCTCGTCTCCTTTATATAAATATTTAATCCCTTTATTTGACTAATAGATTAACTTGATTAATTGGCAACCTGGACAACTGCGTGTCTTATTACCTTACCCTTGTAGATAAAGCCCTTCTGGAACACATTAGCTATCTGTTGCTCTCCGAGTTCTTCATCCTCAATATGCATTACGGCTTCATGCAATTCAGGATTAAACTCTGTACCTCTTGCACATTCTATTTCCTCGATACCTATCTTGGCGATAATATCCTGTGCCTGCTTACCGAGCATCTCAACACCCTGGATAACATTTTCATAAGTGTCGGCCGTTACATCTTTATTTGCTGTAATAGCTCGGTCAATATTATCAAGAAGCAAAAGCCAGTTGGAAGAAACCTCGGCAACTGCATCTGCATATAAGGCTTCCTTCTCCTTTACGCTTCTTTTGCGAAAATTCTCGTATTCAGCATAAAGACTCAAATAACGTTTTTCTAATTCAAGGTCTTTGGACGAATCAGTGTCATTCTCCTCTTCAGTAGTATTTTCTGCGGTTTCTTCATCCTGAACGTCTTCGTTCTCTTTATTATCCGCATCAACTTCAGCACTATCCTCTGTCTCAGAATTGTTTAAATCCTGTTTCTCCTCGTTCTCATCATCAAAAAGCATTTCTTATAAAAACTCCTTTCGCTTTTATGTCGTATATTTATTCGGTTAGTTTCTTAATTTCATCATTCAAGGTCATTCGAACAAAATCTATCTGTGATATAACCTTCGAATATTCCATTCGCTTAGGTCCTATAATGCCTATATTGCCTGACAATACTCCACCGACATTATAAGTCGTCGTGATAAAGCTGCATTCCTCCAGACCCTCAAGCGTTATTTCCTGACCTATTCTTATCAGATACTTATCGTCTTTGGTCTCGTCATACGAATTACCCAATTCACTTACATATCCTGCAACCATACCGTCATCAGCCAGTGTTCCGAGCAAATCCTGTGCTCTGCTTAATTCCTTAAACTCAGGCAAAGACAAAAGTTTATGCTCTCCTTCAAGGTAAACATCCAACTTATCAGCCTGTTTGATGGTTACATATGCCTCATACAAAATCTGATTCAAAAGTGAATCCGGAATCGGTGTATCTTTAACAGAAGAAGCAACCGTAATTAGTGTTATCTCGTCTAAAGATTTTCCGCACAAGCCTCGCTCAACAGCATTAGATATCTGATAAATCTGTTCGTTAGTAAGAAAATTAGGAATTCTTACTATCTTATCCTTAACAACACCTACAGATAAAACCACCACAACAAGTGCTTTACCCGGTTCTATCATCATCATCTTGAGCTGCGTCAGATAGCTCTTGGCAAGCTTCGGAGTAAGTGCTAACGATACATAACCTGTCATATCGGACAAAGTATCAGCAGCATTACGAATCAAATCCGTAACCTGGGAGACACTGTCAGATATTCTCGCCTGAATATCTGATTTATCCTGCTCGGTAAGAACATCCATTCTCATAAGAGAATTTACATATTCTCTGTATCCCTTATCAGAAGGAATTCTGCCGGCAGAGGTATGCGGCTTCTCAATAAGGCCCATTTTCTCAAGCTCAGCCATATCGTTACGGAGAGTAGCGGAACTTACACTGAAATTGTGACGTTCTATAAGAGACTTGGAACCTACAGGTTCAGACGTTGATACATAATCATCTACAATAGCCTGTAAAACCTGCTTTTTTCTGGCATCAAGCATCTTTTTAACTCCTCCGTTTCAATATAATTAGCACTCTATCACTTCGAGTGCCAACTACATTATACGTCAAAGTCAAAAAATGTCAAACGAATTCTTCAAAAATAATATTGGCAAAATTGAGGCCTTTTTTTGTGCAATGCAAAGCACCGCCATCCTTTACTATAAGTTCCCGGCTGAACAATCTTTGAATTTCTTCACTGAATAAAGTCTCTGCATCCTTATTAAACCGTCTCTTAAAATAATCAAGCTTAACACCTTCTTTTGTCCGAAAAGCCAGCATCATGTATTCTTTCATTTTCTCATAATCGTCCAAAACTTCTTCGGTATTAATGTAAGACGCCATAGCAAGACTTCCTGATGTTAAAAGCTTCTCCGTATAATCTTTATAATTTTCAGAATGACTGAATCTTACACTGTTAACATAGCCGTGAGCACCGGCGCCGAAGGCAAAATACTCAACGGCACGCCAATAACAACTGTTATGACGGCTCTCATAACCCGGAAGTGAAGAGTTAGATATCTCATAATCTATAAAGCCTTTTGTCGCAAGAAAAGCTCGAAGGCCGTGATACATAGCACGTTCATCTTCCTGAGAAATAAATCTGTCCAGATTTTTATATCTTTTTGCAAACGGAGTTCCCTCCTCGATACTGAGGGAATACGTACTTATATGTTTAACACCGAGATTAACCAAAGTCTCTGTATCTTTAATCACTCCGGCAATTGTCTCTCCCGGCACACCGATTATGAGGTCGGCCGAGACATTCTCAAAACCTGCTTTCTGTGCCGCTTGGACAGTATCCAGTGCTTTTTGAGAATCATGAAGACGACCGAGGGTTTTGAGCACTTCATTATCAAGAGACTGTACTCCGATTGAAATTCGATTAAAACCTCCTTCACGCAAAAGCTTCAATTTACCGTAATCTGCAGTAAATGGATTAACTTCAATTGTTATCTCCGTTTTTGACGGATTATCTAAATCCAGCTTAAAGCATTCTCCGAGTTTTTTTAAAATTTTGACAGCACCTTCCGGCGGCAGAACAGAAGGTGTTCCCCCACCAATATAAACGGTATCTGTATCCTCATCTTCACTGTAGCCTCCGACAAAGCCCGTATCGGCTGCGCAAATTTCTATTTCCTTGATAACAGCCGCCGTATAGTCATTAATCGCAGCAAAAGAATCCGGTTTGACTGAATAAAAACTACAATACGGGCACTTGTTAAGACAAAACGGAATATGAATATAAAAATGTTTTCCCATATTTCTCCTAGAAAGTGGTTCTGTTTATTCTCGGTTTAGAAATAACCGACGAATTTCTAATTGCGGTAAAAAGAGCATTCTTATAAAGAATAAAGCTTGGTGATACATTACGCTCATAATGCATTTTCTGTGATATAGTCTCCGCCCATAATGCCTTATAGTTTCCTATTGCAGGATAGCCTATATCTATAAGTTCATTGAAATTATCCGGACATACTACTTCACAAAGTTTTTCCCAGGAGCCGCATACAGAATCCTGAATATAGTCATCCAATGCACCGATATCAGCCTCAGGAAAAGCATCCATAATCGCTTTGGGATCTCCCAAAATCCACGCCTCAACCTCTTCGGTACAAAGCCCGACAACTGTTCTTATGTTAGTCGCATAGCGCCTGCAAATCTGATAAAGCCTGTCTCGCAATTCAACCGGATCTTTATCATCTGAATCCATAACAACTATAAGTATATCCTCATTAGCCGTTAAAACGCGATTATATGCGCGAAGCTCTGCCGGAAGAAGTCCCAAAAGGCTGTTTGCCAAAGGAGCAGGTTTATCGTCAGGATTTTTTGGTAAGCTTCCGCATCCCCTGTGAGGTCTCACCGCCAGAGTAAAGGCTTTACTTTCTTTTTCTAAAAGCTGTCTGGTCAATCGCTCAACTACAACAGCTCCGGATTTGTCCTCCGATAATATTTCTACATGCATAACAAAACCTCAGTCCAAATATCCGCCGTACCAAATGGCGCCCATTCCGACTCCTTCCTGCGATAAGGCATTTACAATATCATTGCTGCCGACGCAGCTTATTGTAACATCACCCTCATCCTTCTCAAACTCACGTTTAAACAACCATATCTCATTCGGTGACATTGTCTCAAGAATATAAGGATTATGAGTAGAAAACAAAATCTGTGAATATCCTCGTCTGAGTGAGAATTGCCTCATCTCATTTGACAGTACATCCACCATATCATGATAAAGATCCTTATCAGGTGTCTCTATAAAAATAGTAGAATTCGGTTCAGGATCTCTCAGCAAAAGCAGATACAGGAAAAGTCGATCCGGGCTGCTTTCCACATTATCAGGAAGCTTTCCGCCCTTCTTCATATTCGGAATCTTACTTCTGATATCATCTATCAAAGAAGAATACTGAGTTTTATCAAGTGATTCGAGATACTCAAGGACGTTACCGACATTGCTTCCGTCGCTGTTTAAATGTTTATGCCCGCCGGGTGCATTACCTTCAACATAATAAGTGTTTTTATTTTCTGTCGAAAATCTGCAAAAAAACCATCTCATCATCTCTCTGTAGGTACTGCAAATTATAGGATAATTGGTAATCTTACCCCATATACCCAATGCAGTAACATTTAACTCCTCAAGTTGCACAGCTTCCGTACTACCGTTTCTGTTTGTAACAAATCCTCGCCCGTTACATAAATCCATAATCGTCTGCTTATTATATTGATTCTCTTTACCGTCATTTGTCTTCTTCAACATATAAAGTCTCTCGGCAGTTATATAAGGACCACCGTTAGCCGAAGCTTTGACATCCAATTCATATTGAACCAAAAGATATCTGTGCTCTTCATCAATTGACGGCAACTTAAAATACAATTTGAACGAAGCTATTTTCTCTCTGTCAATAACAAGCTTGGCAAAACCCGGTCTTCCGTGATTTATTGAAGCCTCTTCTACATTTCTTTTTACTGTATCCTTAACAAAATTCAAAGCATCAATAAACGACGTCTTGCCCGTCTGATTACGACCGATAAGGGAAGTCAATCTCTTAAGCTTAATTCCCTGAGGATAATCATCCATAAGGCAACCGCAGAGATCATTATCAAAAACATCATAATTACTAATTTCTGCACCGAGAAGCATATAGCAAAAATCTCCTGTATCTTTTTATTTAATTATATATCTTTTCGGAAAATATCTTAAGAAAAAAAGAACTTTTTATTTAGCGTAAACAATAACTATTTTGTCAAATCATAACTATACACAGCATTAAAACCACACAAACAGCGCTTTACTGTTATTTCAGCATGTGCAATAATCAACATACACAACAATAAAGGGAGGAAATTGAATATGATAAGCAAAACTAAACTGTTTGCTTCTGTTTTGAGTGCAACAATGCTGATTACAATGAGCGGACCGATTACAGAAAATTTCTGTTCGGGACTCATTAATTCAAATGCGGTATACGCCGACAGCAACAAACAAAATGAAGATGCAAGCGCATTTGTAAAGCGTTGCTACGAGATAGCTCTTGACAGAGAACCCGATCAAGAAGGACTGGAAGGCTGGACCGAAGATTTACTTTCAGGAAAGCAATGCGGTGTATCCGTTGCATTCGGATTCGTTTATTCACCGGAGTTTCAAAATGCCGGATACGATAATGCCGTTTATGTAGAGAAAATGTATAACATGCTTCTCGGCCGTGAATCCGATCCGGAAGGAAAAGCCTACTGGGTGGATATGCTTAACAACGGAACAGATAAGGAATTGATATTCTACGGCTTTGCTAATTCACAGGAATTCTACAATCTTTGCAGTGGCTACGGAATATCCGCCGGACACTATATCATGGGAATCGGCATGGATTACAATGCCAAATTGAATAACTTTGTAACTGAGCTTTATAAGGTTTGTCTCGGAAGGCAAGGTGATTTAGCAGGACAAGCATTCTGGACAGAGAATCTTTACGCAAGACAAATATCAGGTACCGAAGCTGTATACGGATTTATTTTCTCGCAGGAGTTTTTGAATCTGAACACCACAAATGAAGAATATATTTCTGCTCTTTACAAAGTTTTCCTCGGTCGTACTCCGAGCGAAGATGAACTTAACGGCTGGAAGGCTTATCTTGTATCCTCCGAGAAGAGTCGTGAAGATGTATTTAACGGTTTCTCAGGTTCTGCAGAATTTGCAAATCTCTGTGCGGAGGTCGGAATTGAAGTAGGCAATCTTGTTGTTCAGGGAAATACATATACTCCGAATAACAATGATCCCGTTACGCCTACAGTTGAGCCTACACCCGAACCTACAGCAAAGCCGACAGCTGTACCCAGTACCGAGCCTACAACGACTCCTACTGTTACTCCTACTGTAACAACGCCTTCAGCAGCTCCTTCATCAACACCTTCGGCAACGCCAAGTGCGTCTCCGACACCGGAACAAAGCGATCCCAGACTTATTACCTTAAGCGGAAATCATAATGATGTAATAACAATCGACGACTTTTGTTACGCCGAATCAGGCAGAATAAGAATTTTACTGTATAAGGGCTGCGAAGTATACGGCGACTCACTTGAGTATTTTAACGAATGTCTGAACAGCATTGAAAACATAACCGGACTTAAGTATTTAGGCTATGCCTATAACGATGACTGCTCTCTTTGGGCCGATATTGAGAGGCAATATTTCTACGGTGATGCTTTCAAGGATTGTCAAAGCTTTGACGATGACAAAATGAATATACTTGTAGTTCCTCAGGAGACAACAACACCTTACAGTGAACACAATGTCATAGTAATTAACCCGATAGATCTGCAATTCGATGACAAAATGTGCTGGACCGCTATCCATGAGATGGTTCACGCAATCCACAGAACAAATGCCAGCTATTTAGGAAGCATTCTTGATGAAGGATATGCAACTACTGTAACCAATTTAGTATGTCAAACCACAGATTTGGTAAATCTCGGTGATGCAACATCTATCGACGAAAACTACGCTTACTATAGTGTAGAGATAAACAAAGAGAATGTTGAAAAAATTTATCTGGAAGAAAAAGAAGATGGTTGGGAAAATTATCTGTACGGCTACAGACTGGTTAACTACATTTTTGATAACTACGGAGCAAGTGGATTTACTGCATTATTAGAGCGTTCAAATCAGTTGTACGGAAAAGTTGATATGATTTCAACTGAAGAATCACTGGTTTTACTAAAGGATGTGTTTGGTGAAGATGTATTATTTGATTTTGTTGATTATCTCGGATTACCTTCAAGCATTGAACGCTTCAATCCGTATTAGGGCGAATAAAAAGCATCTTATAAACAAAAAAATACTAAATCCATGAAATGAGACTATGAAAAATTTTCTGTAAATATGGAACTTCTATGATAATTTAGATTTATGAGGGAGCAATCAGACTGGTTGCTTCCTTTTTTAGACTATACAGTTCTGTATGTTGTAAGTCAATAAAAACTTGGATTTTGAAAGTGTAATGTAGTAATATTTTTATCAAAAGAATCACAATTTATCAAACAGGCATAATTAAAGGGAGGATACTATGAATGCTAGAGAGTACTTGGAAATATTGCATGTAGCGGAAAGACTAAAAGATACACCAAGACATTGCACGACAACAAAGCGTAGGACGGAAAGTGTAGCCGAACATAGTTGGCGAATCTCGCTTATGGCCTTTTTATTAAGACATGAATTCAAAGATTTAGACATAAACAAGGTTGTTGATATGTGCCTTATACATGATCTTGGGGAGTGCTTTACGGGCGACATACCGACCTTTATAAAGACTGATTCTGATAGAGAAGTTGAAGATTCACTATTAAATCAATGGGTAAAATCGCTTCCTACAGAATTATCTGAAGATATAGCTGAACTCTATAAGGAAATGGATGCACAAGAAACCAAGGAAGCTAAGCTATATAAATCGTTAGATAAACTAGAAGCCTTGATTCAGCATAACGAATCACCTATTGATACTTGGTCAGAAAATGAATTTGAGCTTAATAAGACCTATGCTTTTGATACGGTAGCATTTTCCTCTTGGCTTACAGAATTACGAGAAGCCATTTTAGAAGACACTATTAAAAAGATAGATTTGGAAAG
>JAKSRF010000018.1 GCA_024403755.1 Clostridia bacterium | reverse complement strand
CATCTATTTTCTTTTGCAATACCTTTTTGCATTTTTTTTGGATTTTTTTTGATTTATCTTTATCCGATTACTCTGACAAGCTTATCGCCTTTGTACGTTAAATCCAGATTTATGGGCTTCGACAGGTCCTTCATTCTTTCAAACATCACCTTATCGCCTTCCCAAATCGGCAATTCACAAATTCTTTCAACGGAATACCAAATCAAATTCCCCTCATTACATTTTCGAGAAGTGACAATATCTTCTCCGATATATTCTCCGGTATACAAATACATATCTTCATCTCCATATATATTGCTGTGAAAATGAACTATGCCCCTGTGTTCCAAATGTAATATTTCTTCTTCGACTATACCTGTTTCCTCTTTAATTTCTCTTAAAACACATTCTTCAGATTTTTCTCCTTGAAGAAAATGCCCTCCTATTCCGAGATATTTATCCTTATTGGGATCATCGTTTCTTGTTTTATGTATCAAAAGATAACAGAGCTCGTTATTTATATACTTATGTAAATAACAAAGAGTAGTTTTTACCGGTTCATTCATTACTTACTACAGATAAATATCTGTCCCCCGTATCTGTGAAAACCACCACTATATTTTTTGCTTCATATTCCTTACGTTGTCCCACCTCTATCGCAGCTGCTAATGCTGCGCCGGATGATATTCCTGCAAAAATACCTTCTTTTCTCGGTAGAAGTCTGAACATTTCCAATGCTTTCTCGTCAGGTACGGTAATTATCTCATCGCAGAATTCACCGTTATAATTACCCGGAACAAAGTTGGCACCGATTCCCTGAATTTTATGCGCCCCGAATTTTCCTTCACTCAGCATAGGAGATGCAGCAGGTTCAACAGCTATACATTTAACATCATCTATACATTCCTTCAGAAATGCAGATACACCGGTAAATGTACCTCCGGTACCTACTCCGGCTATAAAAGCACTGATTTTGCCGCCTAAATCCCGATAAATTTCCGGTCCGGTTGTACGATAATGCTCACGCGCATTTGCTTTATTGTCGAATTGTCCGAGAATCATAGAATTCTCAGTATTGGCGCATAGTTCCTCAGCCTTCTTTATTGAACCGCTCATTCCCTCTTTTCCCGGTGTAAGAATAACTTCAGCACCATATACTTTCATCAATTTAATTCTTTCCACACTCATGGAATCAGGCATTACGATAACTGCTTTATAACCCATATTGGCAGCGATAGCAGCCATAGCAATTCCCGTATTTCCCGAAGTCGGTTCTATCAGCGTCGCTCCCGGTTTAAGTTTTCCCTCAATTACTGCCTGTCGTATCATTCCCATTACGGCTCTGTCTTTTGCACTTCCGGCAGGATTTAACGCTTCAACTTTAGCATAAAGTTTAGCTTTAAGATTATATGCCTTCTCAATATTACCTAATCTGATAAGCGGTGTATTGCCTATTGCATCCGTCATATTTTGATATTGCATTTTAGTTCTCCTTAATTAACTGCATGGTGTATCAAACTTAATAAACTTTGTTGTATTTGAATACGGCTGGCAAAAATAAGACCAATCTCCTGACTGATTATAATTTCCGCACTCCATTACATATACTTCTCCGCCGATATATATCTCACCCCAGAAGTGAGACCACTTATTGTCAGGATAACCTCTGTATCCCCTTATCATCGAGACATCCATTCCAAGATAAGTAAGCATTGATAATAAAGCTCCGTTATACTGAGCACACTGTCCGGTCTTATGTATAAAAATAGATTCACAATAGTCACCGTTGGCATTTCCGTAAGTAACATTACGATTAATCCAATAAAGAGTATATAGAGCTTTCTGTCCGTCACTCCAATCAGGATTAAAATGCTCATTCGCAAAATTCTCAAGTATTTTTTTCTCGGAAGAACTCAGATAATGCGTCTCTTGCGCTGCACCGCTGCTCTGGCAATTAATAACAGCAAAATAGTCTCTATATACATATTCAGCGCCGGATATTGTCTCCAATCCCTGTTGATTTCTTGAATAACCGGCAAAAGTCAAAAAATCCTCATCTATGTTTACTTCTTCATCAGGTAACTCAATAGAATCACCGCAAACAATACCGTATGATTCACATTTATTCGCAAATTCTTCTGAGTCAGAGAAGCCCTTAAATAAAATCTTTACATCATTTCCCCACTTGATTTCAGTTAACCAATGTTCCATTCCGGCAGAATCAGGTTCACGATTTAGGAACACCTTATAAAACTTAGCTATTACCTCCTCTTTGGAAAGACTGAGTGTCATTTCGGTAAATTCAGGGCTGAAGAAAAAACAATAAGCAATTTCTTTTCCCGTGGTTTCATGGTTAGCCAATTTACTACACCACTCATTGAAACAAACTTCATCAGCTTCTCTTCCAAGACAATCGGTATACAATCCTCTTACAAATACCTTGATGCCATCATCAATTTCAGCAGTTTCACCGTTCTCTACACTGCTGTTATCACTGTCGCTGTCATCCTCGTCATCGTTCTCCTCAACGTTTTCCTCAGGAACCGCCGCCTGTGTCGAATTACCTGATAGAATTCCGAAGGAATCACAGACATTAGTCCATTCAGGTGACTCAATAAAACCGGATAATACTTCCTCTCTTGAAGTACCGTTTTCAAGTTTATCAACCCAGTCCGAAGCATAATCATCAGGTTCACGATCAAAAAAAACTCTGTAAAGAATATTAACATAATCCTCATCGGTATGTTCTGCAGCTTTAAACTCATCACTCAGAATAAAGCCGCGTGCTACAGATGCTCCATCCGCTTCATGTTCTGCAAGTTTATCACACCAACCAAGAAAACCCTCGGTCTCATATTCTCGACCAAGTGCAATTCTGTACAAGCGTGCAACAAAACCTCCGACTTCTTCCTCATCGTTGTACATTCTTCCCGTAGCATCAGAATATATGTACTCGTAATTAACAGATACACGATGTTCACCCAAAGTCGAAGCTCCCACAACTGTCGAACTGCAAAGCATTACAGCACAGGTTGCCATAGAACAAAATTTAATTATTCCTTTTTTCATAAAATAACCTCTCTGACAGAATCATTTTTCATTGTAATTCAGAACCAACTCCGAATAAAGCAGTACTCCTTTTGTTGAATTAGGATGAATAAAATCCACCATATACTCTGAGCGAAGTTCAGTATCCAATATATATTTAAGTTCTTCATTAACATTTATATAAACAAAACCACACTCCTTACAATATTCACCCAAAGCATCCGAAAAGGCATTATTCAAATTCAATTTCTCAGCATATGATAATGTCGTCAACAAATCCCCATCCGTAGAATACCACGGAGCTATATATACCAAATCTGCTGACGGATTTTTTTGCAACAGAATATCAGTCAATTTTTCTATTCGATTGATATACTCTTGAGAAGTAGCTGCCGCATCTTCTCTGTCAAGATGACGAACATCATTCGTACCGATAGCTATAACATATAAATCAGAAGCCGGAATAATATCACTGTTATTTATCAAATAACTAACCGTACAGCCGCCTTTTGAAAAATTGGTAATTGCTTTTTCAGGTATATACTCCAGTATCGGCTCATACCACGGACAACCGCAATTAGCGGTTCCTTCGGTTATTGAATCACCAAGAAAACATATGCTTTCACTGCTTTCTATAAGCGGCCACAATTCACCGTCTCTCATCTCATCTGTTAATTCCAATCCCGTAGTCATCGGTCTGAGATAACCGTTCTCATCAAAGTAATATGTCGGCTGAATATCATGAATGCACACAGCTTCTCCCAGTACGGTATTACTTACAATATTGTTTGCTTTTTCTGCTTTTTTATAATCATCAGTAGTTAGTTCTTTACGCAAATCACTGTTATTCATAACTTCATATATCGGAATGGCTCTGTAATTGCCGTCCATAGGCGACTGCGTATACAAAGGTATCACACCGCCGCCTATTATTTCTTTTGAATCACGATCAATATACACTTCTATCAGTGCACTGGTATCACCTTGATTATCACGGTATATATTTGCAAAGTTACCCGGACAGAATGCCTCAAATGTCTTGCTTCCGTCTTCATTCAAATCAATGTTAACAGGTTGAACAGCATGAGCATGGTCACCGAGAATAATATCCGCACCATTCTCCTTAAATATTTCATTCCATACCAACTGCATCTCATCAGGGGTATTAGTGAACTGTGTGCCATAGTGCGGTAAAACAACTATAAAATCCGGATCCAGTTCTTTTGCCTTCTTAAAATCAAGTTCTACATCTCTTTTCAACTTTTCAAAAAAATCACCTTCGGTTCCGTATATAAATGAAGTACAAAAAGATATATCACCATTATACAGTTCCTCGGTATCATGATAGTTAATTCCGTATGTATATGCCAAAACTGCGAAGCTGATTCCTTCCTGTTCGAAATAAAATATATTCTCGGACTCTTTATCTTCAGGCGATTTATAAGATCCGACATAATCTATTCCGATGTCATCCAAAGTATTCAACGTTGTAAACATACCGTCAAAATCACGATCCAGCAAATGATTTCCTGCCGTAGTAACCAAATCAAAGCCTGTATTTGAAACAGCCTCTCCAAACTCTCTCGGAAAATTCAGATGTAATTCCTTACCATCATCATAATTCCCTTCCGAATAAATGCTATCTGCACCGGCCATAGGTCCCTCAAATACTCCTATTGAAAAATCAGCCGATTCAATATAAGGTTTTGCATACTCGAAGACATCATCAAAATTATATGTGCCGTCATCCTGAAGACCACGCTTGACCTGATCTTCCAATAACAATAAATCTCCCGCAAACACAAGTCTGTATGCATTATCAAATTTTTCCTTCTGTTCAGATGTCAATACTCGCGGAACTACTAACTGAGGAATCTCATTTTGACCCAAAGCCGTAGTATTTAATATCCTATTGATTGTTGTAGGTAAAAAAGCATTAAGAACAAGAGCCGCTGCAACAATCACAGCCGAGACGCCTGTAAGACTGTATGAACGATTCTTGGCATAATATTCCCTCCAATCAAGAAATATTTCTCCGCCCATTTTCAAATATGAATTTACTTTACTGCCTACATAATCATTTCCAAAAACAATACAAATAACAAGTGTAGTTAAAACAGCACCTGACAAAATATAAGTCAAACCCTTTCCCGTCATATATTCCGTAAATACCAAAGTAATAACTCTGTGAACTAAGAAAACAGACATCGAATTGCGACCGATATCAGTAATAAGCGGAATCTTTCTGTTCGAAACAATTCCAATAAATGCTATTATAAATAAAAAACCAATTACATAAACTGATAAACGTATCAACAATTCTATCGAATTAACATAGCTGTACATCACTAAATTATCGAGCTTAACAGGTAAATATCTAATTAATAAATATGACAGACCTATAGCCGACAATAAAGCAACCAAACCATATTCTCTTCTAAGCACCGGAATCTTCTCTTTTGTCTCGCTATTCTTAACTGCCAATTTATAGCCGACCAAATAAAACGGATAAAAAGCTATAAATCTGGCAAATGCCAATGTATTATCAATTCCCGGAATAAATCCAACAAGAAGTCCGACTGCCACAGTAACTGCAACAGAGTACTTTATTTTATCTACCTTATCGGCAGTTATACGCCATAAAATCAAAGCCAAAATATACCAATATGAATATAATGGTAAAAGTATATTACTGTATCCGTATAAAATACCGGTCAAACTGTTAAATATAAAATACGCAAATACCAGTTTTGCTATACTGAGAGATGAAGTTTTCTTCGTTCCGAAATATCCGGAAACAAAAATAAAAGCCGGCATATGAAATATATAAATAAACTTTAAGATGTCACTGACAACGGAGATAGCAGAAAACTCCCATAAGCAATGTCCAAGTACGACAAATACTATCAATATACCTTTTATGTTATCCCATAAATTTATTCTTTTTGTTTCCGTCATATCTTTGCCCCTTAATAAATTAACACTAATAAATTATATCACACTTATCATTTATATCTCATAATGAAAAAGAGGGCAGTCAACCTGTCCTCTTAAAGCGCTTATTTAACATTGTTACATGAATTATTCCAACTCAAAAGCACCGGTATATAATTGGTAATATACGCCCTTCTGAGCTATAAGTTCATCGTGGGTACCTCTCTCAATAATACTGCCGTGATCCAAAACCATAATAACATTTGCATTCATAACAGTCGAAAGTCTGTGAGCAATAACAAATACCGTACGACCTTCCATGAGCTTATCCATACCGCGTTGAACTATTGCCTCGGTACGCGTATCAATAGAAGAAGTTGCTTCATCAAGAATCATTACCGGAGGATTAGCCACAGCAGCTCTTGCTATAGCCAACAATTGACGCTGTCCCTGTGATAAATTACTTCCGTTATTTGTAAGCATAGTATCATAGCCGTCAGGCAAACGCGTTATGAAGTCATCTGCACCGGCAAGTTTTGCAGCAGCAATACATTCCTCATCAGTAGCTTCAAGCAAACCGTACCTGATATTATCCATTACAGTTCCGGCAAAAAGATTGGTTTCCTGAAGTACGATTCCGAGTGATTTTCTCAAATCTGACTTTACTATCTTATTAATGTTAATACCATCATAACGTATCTTTCCGTCAGCAATATCATAATAGCGATTAATAAGATTGGTAATAGTTGTCTTACCTGCACCGGTTGCACCTACAAAAGCTACCTTCTGACCCGGCTTTGCATAAAGAGTAATGTCATTAAGAACCTGCTTACCTTCAACATAAGCAAAATCAACATTATGCATTTCAACATCACCTTCAAGGAGCTGATAAGTTACAGTACCGTCAGCTTTATGAGGATGCTTCCAGGCCCAATGATTGGTTCGCTCAACAGTTTCCTCCAAAGTGCCGTCCGGCTTAATATTGACATTAACCAGTTTAACATAGCCCTCATCATCTTCAGGCTTCTCATCAATCAAATTAAAGATACGCTGAGCTCCTGCAGAACCCATTACTATGAAGTTAACCTGCTGTGAAAGAGTATTAACATTACCTGTAAACTGCTTTGCCATATTTAAGAACGGAACAAGAATTGAAATATCGAGTATTTTTCCTGATAAGCTTGCATTAGGTACTTTAAGTGCAATAAGGATTCCTCCGACCAATGCAAGCAAAACATAAAGAATATTACCGATGTTTTGAATAATAGGACCGAGAATATTTGAATAAGCATGTGCCTTAGTTGAAACTTCACACCAACGATTATTTACATTCTTGAAATCTTCTATTGATTTCTCCTCATGATTAAATACCTTAACCACCTTTTGTCCGTTCATCATTTCCTGAACGTAACCTTCTGTATCAGCAACGGCTTTCTGTTGACGAATAAAATACTTTGCAGAACCTCCGCCTACCTTTTTGGTAACAATAAACATCGCCAAAACGCCAAGCAAGAGCACAAGAGTAAGCCAGAAACTGAAATAAAGCATTACAAAAAATACACAAACAACAACCGCACCGGATTGAATAAGTGTAGGAAATGTCTGAGAAATAAGCTGACGAAGTGTATCAATATCATTTGTATAGTAACTCATTATATCGCCATGCTTATTGGTATCAAAATATCTTATCGGAAGATTTTGCATACCGCCGAACATCTCTTTTCGGAACTTATTAAGATAACCCTGTGTCATATAAGCCATTAGCTGTGACTGCAATACAAGTGCCAATATGGAAAGAACATAAAGAGAAGCCAAAAGAATAAGATTAGGCTTTATCTCTGCCAATGCAGCTGTCCAATCACGATTCTCAATATACTTCTCTACGGTTTCCAAAACTCGTTGCGAAAAAAGAGCAGGTATTGAGGAAACCAGTGAAGCAAATAAAATACATACTACAATCGTAGGTGCTAAAACCGGATAATACTCAAAGAACTTCTTCAATGCTCTCTTAAGACTTCTGAAATCAGGCTTCATATCCTTAGGCGGAGCTCCTTTAGGTGCATTATTAGGCATTATCCTCACCTCCCTTTGTCTGTTGCTCATATATTTCACGATAGATATCACTGTTTTTCATCAATTCATCATGATTACCCATAGCGGCAATCTTTCCTCCGTCCATTACAAGAATCAAATCCGACTCCATAACTGAGGCAACTCGCTGCGCAATAATGATTTTTGTGGTTTCAGGAATATATGACTTAAATCCCTTACGAATAAGTGCATCGGTCTTTGTATCAACAGCACTTGTAGAATCATCAAGAATAAGAATCTTAGGTTTCTTAAGCAAAGCTCTTGCTATGCAAAGACGCTGCTTCTGACCGCCTGAGACATTAGTTCCGCCTTGCTCTATATGAGTATCAAGGCCTTCAGGAAATGACTTTACAAACTCAGCAGCCTGTGCGAGCTCACAAGCTTTCATTACTTCTTCGTCAGAAGCATTTTCATTACCCCAAAGAAGGTTCTCTCTGATGGTTCCTGAGAAAAGCTCATTCTTCTGCAGTACAACTGCTACATTATCACGTAAAGTCTTCAAATCGTAGTCTCGAACATCAACTCCGCCGACTTTTACCGATCCGTCAGTTACATCGTACAATCTTGGTATCAACTGAATAAGCGTGGTTTTTGACGAACCTGTACCACCGAGAATTCCTACTGTCATACCGCTCTTTATATCCAAATCGATATCGAATAAAGCATTACGCTTTGCCTTTGAGGAATACTTGAACGCTACATCAGTAAAATTAATACTGCCGTCTTTTACTTCGGTCACCGGATTCTCCGGATTCTTAATGCAAGGAACCTCATCCATAACCTCTGCGATACGTTTGAATGATTCTGCAGATATCGTAAGCATAACATAAATCATTGAAAGCATCATCAAAGAGAATAAAATCTGAAATCCGTATGTAAGCATGGCAGTAATCTGACCGACATCCAATATTGTTCCGCCGGATGTTACTATCATCTTGGAACCTACAGCAAGAATGAATACCATATTAAAATACATACATAACTGCATAAGAGGTGAGTTTATTGCAACTATTCTTTCAGCTTTTGTAAAGTCCTTACATATACTGTCAGCAGCAGAATTGAATTTCTCTTTCTCATATTCTTCACGTGAGAAGCCTTTTACAACTCGCATTGCACGTACATTTTCTTCTATAGATTCATTCAGCTTATCGTATTTTTTAAATACAGCACTGAAAGCAGGCATAGCAAATTTAGCAACAATAATAAGTCCGAATGCTAAAACCGGAATAACAACAGCAAAAGAACCTGCCAATTTACCACCGAGTACGTAAGCAAAAATAACCGAACAAATAAGCATGAGCGGAGCTCTTACTGCAGTTCTTACCGTCATCATATATGCCATCTGTACATTATTTATGTCAGTCGTCATTCGCGTAACAAGTGAAGATGATGAAAACTTATCGATATTGGAGAAACCAAAACCTTGAATTCTAATAAAAAGTTCCTCACGCACGTTTTTTGCAAAACCGGTAGCCGCCTTAGAGCACTCTACTCCGGCCACACCGCCGCAAGTCAGAGAAATCAAAGCCAATAAAACAAGCACAATGCCGGTAGATACTATTTGCTTAATCTCCGCTCCGGCTTTAATAACATTAAGTAAATCTGCAGTCAGAAAAGGAATTATAACTTCTATTGCCACTTCTCCTACGATAAAGAATAAACACAAAAGAGTAGGCTTAAGATTTTCCTTGACACAACCGCGGAGTTTCCACAGTGTCCCCATTTAAAACCTTCTTTCCGTACAAAGTTCCATACTTTGTCAAACTAAAACATATTTTTACAAATACTATTTTAATTTAAAGAGTGTATAAGTGTAGTATACATAGTGCACAAAAAAAACCGCCGCACCAATCAGGTGAAGCGGTATGAAAAATACAATAATATTATGTCAGTTAACTCGTTACTTAACCTACTCTTTCCTCTATTGCAGCCTCAAGATTCTCACTTATTTGGTTAAATGTACCCGGTTGACAATTAAGATAAGCCATATGAATATCCTGAATATCAACATCCGGATGAGCTTCCACAGCATTACGCATAATAGTTGTAGTGTTTATATATCCTATACCGTACTTAACTGCATAACAAGGATCACTTACAAGCAGATAATAGGTATCTTTGAGTATAGCTGCATCAATAGGTGAACCATAACCCAATGCTGTACCGTAAAATTCACAGCATTTGTCTAAATCCCAGCCCTCATAATGAATACCAATGTCCATACGAGCCATGATGATTATATTCAATTCATTTTCAATCTGATGAAGCTTTGACGCATCTTCATTCGAAGCAAAATATCTGAAAGAATAATTCTCAACATATGTAGCCCAGCCTTCTCTATATGCAATTGAATCACATACATACATATATGTATGACTGCAAATACTTCTGGAATATACAGACTGATACATATGTCCCGGATAACCTTCATGTGCACAGGTAATGCCAAAAGTATCATCTACATTGGAAGGATTTGTAATAATAAGATTGTCATCCATCCTGTCAAGATGATAACCAAGATAAGCCGCAGGACTGAAATTATCCTGAAGTGCCTTAGGAACATCAATTAATGCGTAGGAGTGTTCAGGAAGTTCATCAAAATCATCAAGGATTGCAACAGACAGATAATCCAAATTAGCTTTTGTATCTCCCTTAGTATATCCCGGATTCATATACTCCTCGTACCAACTGAAATCACCGCTGTTTACAATTGCATTCATTTCATCCATATCTTCAGCAAGACGAGCTTCCAGTTTCTCTATGCCTTCCTCAATAGAATAATCGGCATTTGACTGAGAACGATAAAGCATATCAAAATATGCATCACCGCCTGTAATATCACACATTCCGCAATCAACTCCGCCGGAGCCCTTTAATGCACGCATCCTTGAAGCACACTCCTCAAACTCCGGGAAAAAGAAATTTTTCATTGCATCCTCGTGATTACTGATAAGCGTTTCTCTGTCAGCTTCACTTAAGTCAGCAATATTATCAAGTCTCGTCTCGAAAGACTCATAAAGAAAACAATCGTCTTTCTGTTCAAACAGCGCATCAAAAGACTCAGCAATTTGCTCATATATCTCATCAGAAGAAGCAAAACCATATGCCGCTCTCATCTCCTCGAACAGGCATAAACTGTCATAATAGCTGTCGGTTGATTTAACCAATTCTATGTAGTCTTGAGCATCTTGAACCGTATCGAAAGTAAAAACTTCAAGCAAAAACATCAAATCACACTGCGGGCCTATCAAAGGATTCAATGCCGTAGTATAGTAATTGAAGCAGGAAAACTGATTGGCATAAGCAGACTCTTCAAGATCATATATTATTTTGTCATAGAAAATTTTATCTTCCTCATCAAGTGAGTCTCGGTCAATTGTATAAAGCTTTGCAAGTTCCTCGTTAATGAAATCCAAACTTTCAAGTCTTGATTCCTCACTTAAATCTACATCTCCCCAACTTGGTTCTGGTACAGTAAAGCCGGCAGCCTCAGGATCATCATATAAAAGCATCAAATCTACATAGGAAGAACCTATCTGATCATTTAATACTTCAAATTCTATTGTATCAAGAAGATCACTTGCTTCCTCTCCCGATACTGTTCCTTTATCATGTTGAGGATGAATCTCCTCATATGTATAAACATGATCCGGATAAGTCAATTCAGGCAACTCTGAAAGGTCTATACCTGATACTGAAACAGCAGTTGTCTCAGAAGCCTCAGTAATCTCAGTCTCTTCAGAAGACTCAGTCTCGTCTGTAGGCTCTGTAGCCTCTGTTTCTTCCGAATTCTCTGTTTCTTTGTTTTTCTTACTCTTCTTATCCTTCTTGTCCTTTTTATCCTTTTTGTGTGAATAATTTGATGAAGTGTCACTTGAGAAAAAATCTTTTACTGAAGAACATGAACATACATTCATTGCCAAACAAAGACACACCATCACGGTTAATACTTTGAAACTCTTTTTCATTTATATCTCCTTGTCTTCTTTTTTGTATGCTGGCACACACAGATACAATATATATAGCAAAATGTTGAGCAATAAGTAAATAGTAATTTTATACATAATATCCCGCAAACTTACGTTCTTTTTGTAAAAATACAATGCTATAATATAAAAAAAACAAAAGGATATAATTATGGTTAAAAATATTTCTGTTTTTTTCTGTACGGAGTGTGGTTGTGAAGTTTCCGGTTGGATGGGAAAATGTCCTTCATGCGGTGCTTGGAATACACTTGTTTCTAAAACAACTGTTACAGGCAGTACCAAATCAAAAAAACAAGCTGATGCTCCGATATTCACCACAGCTCAATACGCTTGGACTGAATCTAACGGAACAATTCCGCTCAGCGAAGCAACACGCACCGAATATACAAGAACATCAACAGGGAATGATGAGATAAATCGAATTTTGGGCGGTGGTTTAACAGACGGCTCCGTTGTTTTGGTCGGCGGTGAACCGGGCATCGGTAAATCTACACTTCTTCTTCAACTGGCTGACAGTTTTCCTTTAGATAAAGATATTTTATATGTTTCGGGTGAAGAATCTCCGGCACAAATCGGAATGCGAGCTGAAAGACTTAATGTCCGTAACAGCAAAATAATGTTGTGCGCCGAGACATGCTTTGAGACTATAGCTTCCGAATTAAACAGAATTAAACCGGCACTTTGCATAATTGATTCTATACAAACACTTTACTCGGAAAATCTAAGCGGTACGCCGGGCAGTTTAGCACAGGCACGTGAAGTTACTGCAGGGTTGATTCGGTTAGCTAAAAGTAATTCTCTTACTGTAATACTGGTAGGTCACGTAACCAAAGACGGTTCGATAGCAGGACCTAAAACGCTTGAACACATGGTTGATACGGTTCTCTATTTTGAAGGTGATAATATGGGTAACTACCGAATTCTCAGATCTATAAAGAACAGATTCGGAAGAAGCAATGAGATTGCTTTCTTTGAAATGTGTGAACACGGTTTAAAACCGGTAGACAGTGCCTCGAAGCTTCTCTTGTCAGGTCGTCCCGTAAACGTATCAGGTTCTGTACTTACATCAACTTTGGAAGGAACAAAATCTCTGGTTATTGAAATACAAGCATTAATTACAGACAGTCCTTACGGAACCGCACAAAGAATGACTTCCGGATTGGATCGTAACAGAGTAGCCATGCTTCTTGCCATATGCGAGAAAATTTTGAAAATACCGGTTAGTACAAAGGACGTATTTATCAATGTGATAGGCGGCATAAAAATCAATGATTATGCTTGTGATTTATCTGTAATTACTGCTGTAGTATCCTCATATAAAAATATACCTGCTAAACAAAATTCTCTGATTCTCGGAGAAGTAGGACTTACAGGTGAGTTACGTCCGACAACACAAATAAGTAAACGAATCAGTGAAGCACTGAGTTTGGGAATTAACACGATTATCTTACCCGGAAGTTGTAAAAAACAAATTGAAGAAATAACAAATAAAAAAAATCAGAATAATATTAGCAAAACAACAAGCCTTTGTGATAAAATATCAAAGTGTGAGTTTATGTATGTTGATAATTTATTTGAGGCAATAGACGTTCTGTTTTCTGACAAGGGGTAATCATCTAAATCATCAAATACGTCTATCTTATGATTTTTACACTTTGAGGAGGGTGTCATTATATGGCATATGGATTTAGCAAAAAGCATGTAGTAAGTGATATTAAACGAGTATATGTCATTATTCCTGCTATCGGTATCGGTTACAGAGAGGATTCTGAGGAGAACAGACAACTGCTTTTTGAAGTTGACGGTGTACCGGTTATTACAAGAACCCTTAAGTCTTTCAAGACTTTTTCTGATAATTTGTTTAATTCAGGTATTTCTCTTAAGGCTGTTGTAGTGACTCCGCAGGATTTTGTTTATAAGGTTAAAAGTCTGGTAAAACGAGAAGGATTTGATTTTGTTCACTCGGTAGTAGAAGGCGGGGCTACTCACACTGATTCAGTTTGGAAAGGTATTGAAGCATTAAACGAGCTTCCTTTTCCTCCTGTCGATAGTGATGTAATATTTATTCACGATGGTACAAGATGTTTGGTTGATCAGGATTTACTCGAGCGTTGTTTGGAAAGTGCAACCAGTTTTGAGATTTGTGCAGCAGCAGTAGATGCCAAGGGTACAGCCAAGGAAATAAATATTCCGGCACCGGTATATGAGACTAAGGTTGAAGAGAAGAAAGAGACCGAAGATTTGTCAAAACTTCCTCCTATTGCTCGCTTGCGTGCTTCAGCATTGTTTAAGCCGCTTGAGTCTATTGTTGAAGAAAAACCTGCACCTCGCATTGTTGAAGAACCAAAAGTTCCTGTTGTAAAAATGTCAGCTAACGGAAATGACATGAAGGAGGTTCAGACTCCGCAAGTATTTAGATATAACAAGCTTCTTCAGAGTTATCTCAACGCAAGAAGAAACAACATTGAAGCAGATGATGATTCATCTCTTGCTGAAGCAATGCACTACAAAGTAAATCTGATTGAAGGTTCTTACAATAATATTAAGGTTACTTCTTTCGAGGACATCTCACTGGCAGAAATGCTTTTGAAGAAAATTGCATCTCAGGACCAGAACAACTGATTGATTGTTAAATGAAAAAGGACTGCTGAAGCAGTCCTTTTTTTGTGATAAAATTCTCATTCAATTGTTCGAATAAATGAAGCACAAACAAATACTTGAATTCCATTACCCTTTCCAAACTCAGTAAGTCCTTCACCGGTTGTAGCAGTAAGCCCAACTTGACTAACTGAAATGTCAAGTAATTCAGCAATATTAGTTTTAATATCTTCTATGTATGGACTTAATTTGGGATAAAGACATTCCACAGAAATTGAAATGTGTATCAATCTGGTCTTATTAAGGTATTTCAAAGCTTCATTAAGATATACTTTACTATCCTTTATTCCTTCTTTTATACAAAGCTCATCCGCTCGTTTCCCAAGAATATTAACTCCGGTAGCTCCCGAAATTGCATTCGTAACAGCATGTAACAATACGTCCCCATCACTGTTGGCCTCTATATTGCGCTGTGACGGAATAGTAATGCCGCCGAGAACAATACCTGCATCGTTCGTAACACTTTCTGTAAAACGATGACTGTCCTGACCAATCGTGCTAAAACAATATTCCATTACTTCATCTCCTCTATCCAATTCATAACGTCCTCAATTTCCCAATAATCATACTTGTATCCTTCAAAATAAGAAACAAGTACATTATTACGAATATACACAAACTCAGGCAACGCAACCACACCATATGCCGTAGTTATATCTTTTCTCTGACTGCAATCCACCCCGACAAATAAAATACTATCGCCATAATACTGTGCCATATCCTCAACTCCTGCCGTTATTCCGGATAAATCCGAGTTCGCAGTTGTAAAGAAATATAAAATTATTGTTTTGTCCGATGTTATCAAATTATTAAAGTCAAGCACTTCACGATATACTATTCCGGGTTCTTCTTCTCCTTCTATTGTCTCTAAAGACATCAGAAAAATCGGAGAAGAATAAGATATGTCTCCTATTACTGGCGGCGTGTTATGCTCAACCGAAGAATTACTTTTACAAGAATTCAAAGTAAATAAAAAGACACTTATTGCCAAAAGCAAAGCGCATAGTCTTCTCATTCGTAATAAGTGCCTTATCATTATCAATCCAACATTCCTTCTACTAATTCAACTGCACCGTCAAGAATACCGGCCGGAACACGTTCAATATGTCCTTCATCCACAAGAGTAGTAATCTGAGGATCAAGCGGAACCTTATCAAGAAGAACTGAACCCATTTCCTTTGCAGCAGCCTCTACAGTTCCTTCCTTACCGAAAATACGAATTTCCTTATTGCAGTCAGGACATTTTACATAACTCATATTCTCTACAAATCCAAGAATCTTTACCTGCATAAGAAGAGCCATGTTACGAGCCTTATTAACAATCATTGAAACTAAATCCTGAG
Source organism: Clostridia bacterium (assembly GCA_024403755.1). Classification (GTDB taxonomy): domain Bacteria; phylum Bacillota; class Clostridia; order Saccharofermentanales; family Saccharofermentanaceae; genus Saccharofermentans. Next base: position 14,955 of record JAKSRF010000018.1, on the reverse strand, counting down.
CTGTTGATACAAGTACAATTCCATCAAGCGGAATGGACTGAAATACAGTGAGCGGAACATCACCTGTGCCCGGTGGCATATCGATAAGAAGAACATCCAGGCCTTCCCACTTAACATCAGTATAGAACTGCTTAACCAATCCGGCTATTACCGGTCCTCTCCATAATACCGGAGCATCCTCATTTTCGAGAAGAAGATTAACACTTACAATTTTAATTCCCGAATGACTTACTGCAGGAATTATAAGCTTGTTTTCATCACCCTTAAGGCTTCCCTTTATACCGAAAGCTTTTGGTATAGACGGTCCGGTAATATCTGCATCAAGTATTCCGACCTTATAACCGTCTCTTGCAAGTCTTGCTGCAAGAACTGATGTAACCAATGACTTACCAACGCCGCCCTTGCCGCTGCAAATTCCGATTACTTTCTTTGCAGAGGACTTATCGTTCATCTTCTCGAACTCAATTCTCTGTTCCTGCTGCTGCTCATCACCGTTTGCAGAAGCACAAGTACTCTGTGAAGTACATGTTGCTTTTGACGGACACGAATCACATGCTGACATATATATTTCCTCCTAAATAATTATAAACACAATACAAAGTATTATAGCACATCAATGCATTAAATCCACCAATGCTTAATTATACAAACAATTTGCCGCAAATAAACATCATTAACGGAAGAGTAATAATCATAAAAATAAAAGATAAGAATACAGTTCTTACACAAAACTTAGGTGCACAATCTGTTTGTTCTGAAATAACAACGCTCATTAATCCTGAAGGTAAAGAAGTCATAAGAACAATTGCAGTTGCCGTAACAGGCATCATGTAAAATCTCAATCTCACCAAAAGAACAGCTAACAACATAATGAACGGAAAAACAACAGTTCTCAACAAAGCAGCCACAAATGATTTCTTATCAGAGAACAACTTATGAGAATCAACTGTAGCCAAGGAGGAACCGACAATCATCATTGACATCGGAGTAGCCATATTAGCTACAGATAAAAGTGTATCTGTTGCAAATGACGGCAATCTGAACGGGGAAATAAATATTGCAATTGCCGCTATCGAAGCAAGCGTAATCATACTTACTGACATACTGCGTACTGACATTTTCCTATGTGAGAACGCAGCCAAACCATATGTATAAAAGAAAACATTAAACACTAAATTATAAACAGAAGCCAAAAGCAAACCGCTCTCTCCAAACAGTGCTGACATCACCGGGAACCCGACAAAACTGGTATTAGCAAAAATGGAAACCATTATGATTACTATTCTCTCGTTACTGTCAAGTTTAAATCTTCCGGTAAAATAATTAAGAACAACAATGCCGAAAAAATAGTAACAAGCGGCGGCAGCAGCAACTGCTATCATGGCTTTTACAAAATCATAACTATATTCTATATTCGATGACATCAAAATGCTGAACGGTAATACAGCTTTCAGCAATATCTCGGAGAGTCCCTTTTGAATGCGCTCATCAATAACCCTGGTCTTACGAAGAATAAAACCAAGTAAAATTAAAAAAGCCATTTGAAAAATCAGTGGTAACAAAGTTAACATACGTTGAATTCTATCACCGCAACCAACTATGTTCAATCTATATTATAGCCAAATCTTCGACGCAAAACCTTTGATATATTGGCTCAAATCGTAGGTTTCTCTCTGCTGAACTGTAAAAGAGCTTCTTCCAAAGTTCTATTAAGTTTTAAAGTCTGCTCTTCTGCTCTCTTTATAATAGCCTCACTATGTTTAACCGCATCTTCAATTATCGTCCTTGCTTCTTCTTCTGCCAGACGAGTTATCTCTTCACCTTTGGCAACCTGTGCCTGCTTAACAGCTTCAACATATTGATCAGCAGCCTTCTGAGCAGCCTCGAAAATACCGTTCAATTCCATAGCTTCTTTGGCAATAGAACCACACTCTTTAGCTTTAATTTCTTTATTGCTCAGTTCTTCCTCCAATAAAGCTATACGTTCTCTTAACTTTTTTTCAGTCTGTTGATACTCATAAACTACGTCCAATAACTCATTTCGATTAAGTTTACGTAACTCTCTCTCAGCCATAACCATGCTCCTTTGATAAACACCAAACGCAAACCAAAAATATTTTTTACATTATCATTTTAGCAACATGTGTTTAATAATATCAAGTTAAAGCCGATATTGTTTATAAATTTATAAAATATTAACAAATTAAGTACATAATCCGTCAGCGACGATATAGGCGGTTAATCTCACAATACCAATTATCATCAATGGCGCTTAAATCATCAGAAGTGAACCTTACAACCCAATTTCCTGTCGCGGTTCCCGGAATATTCATTCGTGTATCCGAACCATAGCCGAGCATATCCTGAATCGGAAGAATTACACAGTTGGCATGACTCATCCAAAGGGTTTTAATTATCGCCCTACAGGATGCCGAATGTGTTCCTCCATCACCCCAATTATTTCCTTCAAAGCCGCAATAATCCAGACACTCCTTACGTTCAGCCTCCGAGGCCTCCCAAAGCCAACCCAGGAGAGTATTATTATCATGCGTACCGGTATATGCAACACAATTTGCTTCGTAATTATGCGGCATATAAAGACTGTTATCATTTGGATTAAATGAAAACTGCATTATCTTCATTCGCGGTAAACCGCACTCATCAAGCAGTATGTCGACATCCGGAGACTTATCTCCCAAATCCTCCGCTATCAGTTTATCAGAGGAACCGAAATACTTATTATGTGCCTCAAAAAACTTCATTCCCGGCCCTTGCTTCCAAACACCTTCCTTTGCAGTTAATGCCGTTGCAGGAACTTCCCAATAAGTACTGAAAGCACGAAAATGGTCAATTCTTACATAATCATATAAACAGTAATTCATTTCCAGTCTTTTCATCCACCAATCAAAATTACTGTCTATATGTTTTTGCCAGTCATATATAGGATTTCCCCAAAGCTGTCCGTCTGCACAAAAATAATCAGGCGGAACACCGGCAACTTTATCAAAAATTAAATTCGGATTAGCTTTCTTAGTCTCATCCGTTGCCATTAAAAACATATCTCGATTAGCCCAAATATCAGAAGAATCACCTGAAACATAAATCGGCATATCACCGATAATTTCAATTCCGAGCTCGTTTATCTTTCTTTTTATCTCACACCATTCACTGATAAAGATATACTGCACAAACGCATGAAAATAGTAGTTATCATTACCTCTGATTTTCTTCAGTGCTTCCTTATTATAATCTCGAAGTTCGGCATCCTGCCACTCCCACCAAGGTCTCTGATAATTGTCGTCCTTTATAGCCTGATAAAGTGCAACGTCATCTACCCACTTATTTCTTTTTATAAAATCCTGAACCTCATTCATTAACTCGGAAGAAACTCTCGAAAACGCTTTTCTTAAAAGCTCTTCACGATTGACTCTTAAATAATCATAGTCGATTCTCCATCGGTTAACATTATATTCAGAGGCTACAACTTCGCCTGCTGTAATAAGATTCCTTCTCATTAAGCTTCTTGGATCAATAAATAACCAATTACCGGCAAAAGCAGAGAAACTCTGATATGGTGAATTACCCATACCGGGATACGAGAATGGTAACACTTGCCAGTACCTCATGCCTTGTCTTTTTAACTGAGCAGCAAAATTAATTGCTTCCTCTCCGAATACCCCTATACCAAACGGTCCCGGTAAAGATGCAATATGCATCAAAACTCCTGCGCCTCTTCTCATTAGTTACCTCCATGCCATGTAAGTTGTGTAAAATGCTATATTTCAACCGCTTTATATATTACACATTAATTGTTATAATATTTGGGCAAATTTTAAGTATTATTATTCAGTATACGTATTATAGAGGTAATTTATGGCATATTCAACTGAAGAAGAAATTAAAAGAAGAAGAACCTTTGCGATTATTTCTCACCCTGATGCCGGTAAAACAACAATGACAGAAAAGCTTCTCCTTTACGGAGGTGCTATACACATGGCAGGTTCTGTTAAGGCTCGTAAGGCGGCAAAACATGCTACTTCTGACTGGATGGAAATAGAAAAACAGCGTGGTATCTCTGTTACATCATCAGTAATGCAATTCAATTATGACGGTTATTGCATCAACATTCTTGACACTCCCGGTCACCAGGACTTCTCCGAGGATACTTATCGTACTCTTTGTGCAGCTGATGCCGCAGTTATGCTTCTTGACGGTGCCAAAGGTGTCGAAGCACAAACAATTAAGCTTTTTGCTGTATGTCGTGCCAGAAGAATTCCTATATTTACATTTATAAACAAAATGGATCGTGCAGCTAAGAATCCTTTCGACTTAATTGACGAACTTGAAAAAGTACTCGGCATCAGATCCACTCCGATTAACTGGCCTATCGGCACAGACGGTGACTTCGAAGGAGTTTATTGCCGTGAGAACGGTGAGGTTCTCCTTTTCGATTCTAAAACACAGGATCACGGTGCTTCTATGGTAACTGCATCTTCTACCGGTATAGATGATCCTAAGTTGGCAACTCTTATGAGCGCCGATCATCTTACCACGTTGAAGAATGATATCGAACTTCTTGATATGGCCGGCGATGAATTTGATTTGGATCGTATTTTAAGAGGAGACTTAACGCCTGTATTCTTTGGTTCTGCAATTACAAATTTCGGTGTTGAGCCATTCCTTAAAAAGTTTCTCGAGATTGCTCCGATGCCTCAGAATCATCACATTACTTTAAATAACGGTGAAGAGGATTCAATTTCGCCTCTTGATAAAGATTTCACCGGTTTCGTGTTCAAGATTCAGGCTAACATGGATCCTAACCATCGTGACAGAATGGCTTTCATAAGAATCTGTTCCGGTAAGTACGAGAAGAACATGTCAGTTGCGCACATGCGTCTCGGAAAGAGAATTACGCTCGCTCAGCCGCAACAGTTTATGGCTCAAGACAGAAATATCGTTGAAGATGCATTTGCAGGAGACATTATCGGTGTATTTGATCCGGGTCATTTCAGAATCGGAGATACACTCATAGGCTCAAATACAAAATTCTCTTTTGATCCTATTCCTGTATTCCCTTCTGAGAATTTTGCAAAGGTTCAGCCAAAAGACTCAATGAAGCGCAAACAATTTCTTAAGGGTATTGAGCAGCTTTCAGAGGAAGGTGCTGTTCAATTGTATAAACAACCTGATATCGGTACCGAAACGTATATCATGGGCGTTGTCGGCGTTCTTCAGTTTGATGTTCTTGAGTACAGACTCAAAACCGAATATGGTGTTGATTTAATTAAAACACCTCTGAATTACAGATTGGCAAGATGGGTTAAGAGCGATGCCGAAGAAGAATTCGATTATCATAATCTTACACTTACTTCAACTTCAATGCTTGTTTTAGACAGAGACGATGAACCGGTTGTTTTATTTGAATCAGATTGGGCTGTTGATTGGGCTGTTGATCATAATGAGTCAATGAAACTTAGATTTGAGAATATTCACACAAAGGATATCTGAATTAAAACTTTATAAAAAACGAACTTAATTTGCGTGCAAGTCTGTATATCGGTGTTTCCAACGACTTGCGCGCATTTTTTAATTCTTTTCTTATCTCAATATGTTGCGGACACTGCTTCTCACATTTGCCGCACTCAACGCAATTATCAGGTCCGGTATAATCCTTACGTAAAGCAGTACACATCAGATACTCGGCTTTGGCTGCTCTGCTTCCGTCTATACCAATCTTATTATATGCAGAAAATATTCCGGGAATATCTACACCCTTAGGGCAAGGCATACAATATCTGCAACCGGTACAACCAACTTTGCTGCTTCTGTTAATTGCCGATACAAGATTTCTTATTACTTCCGAATCTTTTTCCTCAAGACATCCTGCTTCTGATTCAGAAGCAATCCTTACATTTTCTCTTACCATCTCAATAGAATTCATTCCGGACAGTACCACTGTAACTTCAGGTTGATTCCATAACCATCTGAATGACCATTCAGGCGCAGTCCACTTTCTGTCGGAATTTGCCATTATAGCCTTTGCTTCATCAGAGAGATTATTGACTAATTTCCCGCCGCGCAGCGGTTCCATTATCATTACAGGAAGTCCCTTACTGTTAGCATATCGCAAACCGGTTCTGCCTGCCTGCGCATTCTCATCAAGATAGTTATACTGAATCTGACAAAAATCCCATTCATATGCATCTATAAGTTTTATAAACATATCAGCATTTCCGTGATATGAGAAACCAATTTGCTTAATTATTCCGCTCTCTTTTTTGCTTTTTATCCACTCAACAATTCCCAAAGCTTTTAATCGTTCCCAGGTTTCTATATCAGTAAGCATATGGCAAAGATAATAATCAACGTAAGAAGTTCTCAATCTTAATAGTTCTTCATTAAAAAATTTATCGAAATCCTCACTTTTACTTACACGATAGTGCGGAAGCTTGGTAGCAATATAAACCTTATCTCTGATACTGTTTTTCTCCAATATCTCGCCGAGTGCCGCTTCACTTCCGGGATACAGATAAGCGGTATCAAAATAGTTTATCCCAGCCGAATATGCTTCCATAATTTGCTCTTCTGTTTTTATAAGGTCAATTTTACCTTTTGACTGAACAAATCTCATGCAACCGAATCCCAATTGAGAAAGCTGCGTTCCGTATTTATCGCATCGATATATCATTTACACTGAACCTTTATCATTCAACGGAAAGGCAAAGCCCATAGCCCTTTTATTATTATACTTCTCTTTTGTTCCACATGTTGAATATTGCACTAAATATCTATTGCCATCTCGTAAGGTTATCTGGGAAGATACTTGCTTTGCTCCCTTACGGATATCGCTCTGCAATCTTTCTAACACTTTGATACACTCTTCGCTGAAAACCCCGGAATCTTCATTATATGCGGTCAAATCCAAAATAATATCAGGTAAATTCCCTGTATCCTTACCACCCGTTATCGGATAGATTACATCATTCTCGATATCATATTCCCAAAGATAAATATCACCGGTTCTGCAACCATATCTGATTACATCGTCTTTACGTTGTTGTCTTTCTTCTTTCAATTTTCTGTCAGTTATGTTCTCAATCATCTCACAGAAAATATAACTTCCCTGATTGGTTCCGATGAATTTTATCTTGCTTTTTATGCATATTCCTCTCTCGTACTGACCGGAATAGTCTCGCCATGTCTCTATGTTTACTTCACTCTTAGTTCTCTTTGCCTCTTTGCAGGCCCTGAGTAATCTCTCACGATTTTCATCGTCTAGGAACATACAATTCTTTGAAGAGAGAACCAACGACTCACTGTACTCTCTTCCGATTTCTTCCAAATACTTTGAATTTATTCTGATTATATCCAATTCGCTGTCAGACATCTCTATTATAGCCGCAGCACCTACAAAGTTATTGAATATCTTTGATTCAGGAGAATTCGGTGTCCAAAAACTTCTTACACGCATATTACCGTTACCCTTCGGCTTCATGAAAGACTTGTCTATCTTCTTGCCACGTAACAATTGAACGAATTCATCAGCAGGAATCGGCTTTGAATATAAATATCCTTGTATATAGTTACAACCTATACTTTGGAGAAAATCAGCCTGATCCAGAAGTTCTACGCCTTCAGCTATTACAGGAATATCAAGCCAACGTGCCATCCTCAAAATAGAGCTTAATATTGTACCCGCTCTCTCATTAGAGAAATCACCGCTCATAAACTTAAAATCAAGTTTAAGAATATCCATATTTATGTCCTTGAGTACGGTCAAGGAAGAATATCCGGTGCCAAAATCATCCATCTCTATAATATAACCGCACTTATGAAGCTGTGTAATGACTTCATTGGCATATAGGCTCTCACCTGCCATAATAGTCTCGGTTATCTCAAGACGGATATACTTAGTATCTATATCGTAACTCTTTCTTATCTTCTCGATATTCTCTATAAAATGTATTCGGAAAATATCACAACGAGATATATTAATCGATATCGGTACAGGAGTTATACCGGTATTAAGCAGATACCTGATAAACTTGCAGGTTTCCTCGAAAACAAATAAATCCAATTCAGTAATAAAACCGTTTTTCTCGAAAATGCCGATAAAAGTTGCAGGACTGATAAGCCCCTTCTCAGGGTGTCTCCATCTGACCAATGCCTCAGCACCGACAATCGTAGTATCTAAATGATTAAATTGAGGCTGATAATACACAATAAACTGGTGTTTCTCCAACGCAGCAGCCATTGAACTGACAATTTCCTGCTCACTTACAAGTTGGTTACGCATTATTTCGCCGTAGAAATTACTCTTCTCTATGTAACTGCCTTTTATTGAACTCTGAGCTATAGCGGCTCTGTCAATCATAATTTCTACTGAATCAGTTGAACCGTCAGTAACATAGATACCAAAATTACATACTATTCTGAATGTTTCAGAATAGTCAGCAACCGCCTCACAATAATGCTCTACAAATGCATTAATCTCATCATATGTAGCTCTCATGAATAAAACAAATCGATCTGAATCTATTCTGCAAGGATAAAACTCACCTTGGGCATACTCATATATTGAATCTGACATAAATTTAAGCAGATGATCTCCGATATCCATTCCGAGTATATCGTTAATCATCTTAAATCTTGATACATCAAAGAACAGCAATGCGTATTTTCCGTCAACAACATCCTTATTATTCTTATGGATAACTTCCTGTACATGCTGAACAAAACTACGCCTTGTATACAAATGAGTCAACTCATCATATTCCAGCAACTGTTCGTATTTTGCATATTTAACAACAAACTCATTGATATCCGTCAATGTAATATACAGACATTTCATTCGCGGTTCTTTTATCAAGCCTATATCATACCATTTCTGAATACCGGCCTTTGTCATAAGTTGTGACTGCAAAAAGCCTACGTTACGCTTCTTATCATTAAGAAGCGAGCGAATTTTATATAGTACTTTCTCTAAGTTCTTGTCAGACAAAATTCTGGCACTTCTGACAGTATGAAGCAAAGAACTTTCTTTCTTAAAATCAAAAAGTTCATTTACGCTGTCACTAAATATATAATCATTCTTATGACGTGAATCAATATCGGATTTTCCGTAGAAGAAACGTATCAGAATGGATTTATCTGAATTCAATGTAGAATTTTCAATTACGCTTTCTTCTATTGCGTCCACCTGATTACTGTTCTTATCAATATCTGAATAGAACAGAACACTGTTACCGCCGGTATTCTTTATACTGTACATGGCAATGTCAGCTTTATGGTATAGTTCATCAAAATCATCACCATCATCAGGTGCAATTACTATTCCCATACTTACCGAGAGAATCATTCCGTTAGGCAGACCTCTTCGCACAGTCATACAAAGATTTCTTGCAAAATGTTCAGTCTCTTCCTTACTTATAAATCTGTCTAAACAAATAAAAAACTCGTCACCGCCTATACGTCCGATATGATCCATAGGTCCCAACTCTTTTTTTATTCGCTTGACAATATTAACCAACATTTTATCACCGGTTGCATGTCCGAATGTATCGTTCAGGCTCTTAAAATTGTCTATATCGAACATAATAAACGCATGTTGCTGTTCATCGAGAAGCATCTCTTCGACAACATTCTGGAGTGCCATTCTGTTCATACAACCTGTAAGCGGGTCTTTATTGGAATTGATTAAAATATCATTTATCTCCGACTTATAATCATCTATAGGAGTAAAGAAAAGTCGCTTATAAATGTTTGTACCGTCAAACATATTAATTGCAATTACATTAACCCAATTCGATTCATCAGGATTTCCTATTTGCATTTGATATGTAAATTGAGGTTTATATTCGGGATTACCTGATTCAAGAAATGAAAAAACCTTATCCTTAAACAAGGTCTTATCACAAAAACCTATTGGCCAATCAACCAATTGTTTCTTAAAATCTGATACGCCTCTTGGTGCCTCTATCCCAAACTCACCAAGTAAATTTCCGTCTGACAATTTGAGTTTGCCTGAATCATACTCAAATTCCCACATTGAATATTGTAAAGTACCTGTTCTCAATTTAAGCCTCCGTATAAATAACCCATTACTTAAATATCATAATACTTTGACAAACAAAAATGTGATTTATAAATGAAAACAATTTGTAAATTTATTCATTTTTTTCCAAAAACCACGGAACACAGGAAAAGTACATTTTCGCGCATGTTAACGGATGAAAAAATGAAACCTCCGAGGCACACAGCCTGATTTTTCCGTTAACTTTACTGCCATATTTACCATCTCCGAGTAAAGGATGTCGACGTGAAGCAAACTGAACCCTGATTTGATGTGTGCGTCCGGTTTTAAGCCTAATCTTTACCACAGTACTCTCCTGCCGCTTCTCAAGAACTTCAAACTCCAATTCAGCTTCTTTAGCCCCCTTACGAAGCGACTTAACAGGAAAAGTCTTATTGTTTCTCTTATCATGATAAAGAATATCTTTATAAACTTCCCCTTGTTCTATCTTTCCGCCGACTTCAGCAGTATAAATCTTCTCAAAGCGAGATTCAGCAATATCTCTGCTCAGTTTATCTGCTGACTTTTTATTCTTTGCAAGCACCAATAAACCTGATACAGGCAAATCAAGTCTGTGAATAACCAAAGCACCGTTCAATGACTCTCCCAATTTCTCGGAATTTTCACCGACCTCTTTAAAGTAAACAATTACTTCACTATCTTCAAATACTATCTTTCCCATTTTAACACACGTACGAAGTTACTACCTCTTCTCCACCGTTTATAAAAACCTCAACCACACCAATGTCCTCAAGAACTTCAATTGTAGGTTCATCCTTATAAGCCTTATCGAAAACCTTTATTCCTTTATATCCAATCTCCAGTCTTCCGCGATCATACTTAACAAATACGCTTTCGCTTTTTATCTTTTTCATAATCTCGCTTATAGGACGCATAGTTAACTTCGATTCCGAATTAAGTTTCATTTCGCGCGGAATTGTAAAAGCACCGATATGTGTAGCAGCACAGGATGGACTTCTTTGCCAATTGTACATCCATGCAATCAGTATTCTTCGCTTATCCGGAGCTTCAAATGTCTGAGGAGCATAAAAATCGGGACCTGACTCCAAAGCAAAAGGCTCCGACAGATTGTTTAAATGCACTCCGTCAAAATCACAGGTACGAAAACACACTCTGTACGGGCGTGCTTTTATACATGAATACATAAGAATCCACCTGTTCTCAACAGACTTCCCATCATTGATAATTGGTTGGGGAGGTTCAATTCCCAATTCCTTATATATATCATAAAAAGGCGAACTCAAATCATCGACAGCATTTGTTTTTTCATTTGTTACAACAAATAAATCCGGACACTCTGCACAAGGTCCCAAATCCTGATCTGATAACAGTTCACCGCAATACTCCCAATCGAACAAATCAGAAGATTTAAAAAGAAGAATCTTTCCTATTCCATCAATTCCTGCGCCAACCACCATTCTGTATGGATACAAATTATCACCCGAATAATGTATAACTTTAGGATCTCTGAACTCTTTGTTATCTCCGAGAGGAGAATGCTTAATTATAGGATTACCTTCATATTTGGTAAAAGTAATTCCGTCATCCGAATATGCCAGAGACTGTGTCTGTCCAAATTCATGTGACACCGATGTATAGAACAGATACAATCTGTCATCCTTTACTATTGCAGAACCGGAAAAACATCCCCCGTCATTCTCATACGCTTGGTCAGGATACAAAGCTATATTCATTTCATCCCAATGTATCAAATCATCACTTACAGCATGTCCCCAATGCATTTGGCCCCAATGAGTGGCATATGGATAATGTTGAAAAAAAGCATGGTATTTTCCTTTAAAATATACCAAACCATTCGGATCGTTCATCCAGCCTTTTTTATTCTCAAAATGATAGTACATAAGCATACTCTTTCTAAAAAATTAAGGCCGTTCGAAAAGCTATTTCCAAACGGCCTTCTTATTTATTTAATTACATTTTGCATCATAATTCAATATATGAAAGCTTTAATACTTCCGGTACTGCCTTTAACTCATCCATTACTTTTGCCGAAACATCTGATTCAACAGCAACAAAAGACTGAGCCTTGTCAGAAGACTTATCTGCCTTACGACCCCAATGCATTGCACCGATATTAATACCGCTGTTTCCGAGTATTGTTGCAATCTTTCCGATAACACCCGGTACATCTTTATTCTGCATAGCAATAAATCTTTCAGCCAATTCAAAATTCATCTCATATCCGAAGAATGAAACAAGAACCTCCGTCTCCTGACCGAAAATAGTACCGCACAACTCAAGAACTCGGTTATCATCAGTAAAGAATTTTACAGAAATAAGATTGGTATACTTTGCTACCTCTGCAGTCTTTGACTCAACTACTTTTATACCGATTTCTTTAACAGTCTCATTTACATTAACAAAAGAAACATTCTCCTTACCCATACCTTCAAGTACACCCTTGAGAAGGCTCAATGTAACAATGCCTGTCTCCTGCTCAGCGATTTTACCGCCGTAAGTAACATCAATCTTAGAAACCGATGCTGATTCTGCCTGGAAATAAAGCTTACCAAGCTTCTCTGCAAGTGATACATAAGGCTTGATTGCTGCCATATTTCCTGAGAATGAAGGCATATTAATTGCAGCTACCAACTCACCTTTTAATACTTTAGCTACAAGCTCAGTAACCTTAGCACCTACATTGTGGTTAGCTTCCTGTGTAGAAGCACCGAGATGCGGAGTAATTGTACAATTCGGGCAGTGAATCAAAGGATTGTCAAAATTCTGTGAACCCGGCTCCTTGTTATATGAAGGCTCAACATCAAAAACATCAATTGCAGCTGCAGCAACCTGGCCGGATGTCAATGCCTCCGCAAGATCAGCCTCATTAATAAGTCCGCCTCTTGCTGCATTTACAATACGAACACCTTTCTTACACTTATAAAGCTCTGTCTTTGTAAGAATGTTGTATGTCTCCTTATTCTTCGGAGTATGAATCGTAATAAGATCAGATTCCTTAAGAAGATCATCAAGTTCCTTACAACGCTTAACATTACACATATCAAATTTTTCCTGAGGAACATATGGATCATATGCAATAACATTCATTCCGATTCCTCTGAATTTTCTGGCTACTATTGAACCGATACGACCAAGTCCGATAATACCTACAGTCTTTCCCTCGAGCTCATTTCCAATCCAATTTCCGCGTCTGAAATCATCTGTATGAACACCCTGATTTGCAGCACAAATATTACGGAAAATAGCAAAAGCATGAGCTACTGCCAACTCACCTGCAGCCATTATATTGGCTTCAGGAGTATTAACTGCAACAACACCGTGTGCTGTACATGCCTTAACATCAATGTTATCAATACCATTGCCGGCACGACCTACAACTTTAAGACAATCTGCATTAGAAAGCAAATTCTCGTTAACCTTTGTAGCTGAACGAACAATAAGTCCGTCAAAACCCTTTATATATTCTTCAATCTCTTCCTGCTTATGTCCGAGATATTCTTCTACTTCAAAACCTTGATCTTTTAAATACTGAATTGCATCTGCTGCAATACTCTCTGTAACAAGAATCTTCATATAAGTAACTCCTCCGTTTATTATCTACCAATTAATTACTTCTTTATCTGAGCTACAACCTCATCTAAAGCCTCAAGCATTTCCTTTATCTCTTCGATAGTTGTATCACCCATGTGAGCAATCCTGAAAGTCTTATCCTTCAAATCACCGTATCCGTTACTGATAAGATAACCCTTCTCTCCCATTGCTTTGTTAAGTTCAGAGAACGGAACACCCAAAGTATTTGTGATACATGTAACGGTTACTGACAAATGCTCAGGATCTGAATAAAGTTCACAATTCTTACGAGCCCAATCTCTTACAATCTCTGCCATCTCACAATGTCTCTTATATCTGTTCATAACTCCTTCATTAAGGATTTTATCAAGCTGATAATCCAAAGCATACATATGCGAAAGTGAAGGTGTTGAAGGATACTGATACGGCTTTTCCTTTACAAACTTTACCAACTCAACATAGTCAAAATAAAGTCCTCTGTTCTCGATTGTCTTTGCCTTTTCTATAGCTCTGTCAGATACAGCGGCAATAGCCATTCCCGGAGGCAATCCGAGACACTTCTGTGTTGAAGTAATACAAACATCTATTCCCCACTCATCTACAGGAATATAATCACCTGCCATAGACGAAACTGTATCTACACAAACAATTACTTCCGGATATTTAGCCTTAACAACTTCCATAATCTCGCCTACAGGATTATGAATACCGGAACTGGTCTCATTATGTGTAATAGTAATTAAATCATACTTGCCTGTTGAAAGAGCTTCATCTACCATTTCAGGAGTAGTAATCTTTCCCATTTCCGACTCAAAAATATCTGCAGCAATACCATTGCTTGTACACATCTTATACCATCTTTTACCGAAAGCACCGATTGAGAAAACGGCAGCGCGATTCTTTGTAAAACATCTCACTGCACCTTCCATAAGCCCGCTTCCTGAGGATGTTGAAAGAACAATAGTATTTTTTGTCCCCATTACTTTCTGAAGTTTTTCAGAAATGTCCTGTTGTAACTTGGAAGCATCTTTTGTCCTATGACCGATCATCGGTTCTGCCATCTTAGCAAGAACATCATCTTTAACCTCGGTAGGACCCGGAATAAATAATTTCTTATGCATACTAAAACCTCGATAAAAAATCTATTTAAGGCTATTATAAACAGCCTTAATAATTTTACACTCAAACTTAACGATTGCAAATAGATATATTACTTAATATTAGCCATAAAACCAGCTTGTTTTTGTGTTTTTTTTCGCAAAAATGAAAAAATGCACAAAAACGCATGTACTGATTTTCAAATGGAAAAT
>JAKSRF010000017.1 GCA_024403755.1 Clostridia bacterium | reverse complement strand
CTCGGGAATTTGTTGCTTCAAAACCAAGAATTCCCGTAGAATTGCAATATTTTTTGAATTCCGTGCTCGATTCTCGGGAATTCGACAATTTATATTACAAAATTCCCGTGAAATTGCAGGTTTTATCAGAAAGCGTGACTGAATCTCGGGAATTTGTTGCTTCAAAACCAAGAATTCCCGTAGAATTGCAATATTTTTTTGAATTCCGTGCTCGATTCTCGGGAATTTCCGTCCTTCAACCATAAATTCCGCAAGAATCAGCGTTTTTCCTTCAAATTCTATGGACACATCTTGCGGAATTGTAGTCTTCAACCATAAATTCCGCAAGAATCAGCGTTTTTCCTTCAAATTCTATGGACACATCTTGCGGAATTGCCTTCTTCAAACATTACTTCTCCAAAATGGTTCCCAAACTTTTCCGTTGGAGAAGAAAACACCTCAATTTGGAGAAGTTTGACCGGGGCTTAGCGTGGAGAGCGACGATTATTGTCAGTTCAGTGTTTGTAACTCAAACGTTAGAATATAAATACTCCTTTATAATCTATTTATTCCCCAGCTTTTCGTGAAGAAACTATTTTTTACATAAAATATATCCCATAACTTCCGTACTGTTGAAGTAAGGTGAGTATGGGATATATATTAATTACATTTTCAGATGAAAAGTGAAATATTACGATCTGTAGCTTCCGTTAATCTTTACATAATCATATGAGAAATCACAAGTGTACATTCTGTCATATGCTTCGCCTTCGTGAAGCGTTATTTTAACATTAATATCATGTTTGGTAAGAAGTTCGTGTGCTAAGTCTTCATCAAAATCAATTGCACATCCGTTACGATAAACAGGTAAACCGCTTAAGTCCAAGTCAACTTTATTCGGATCAAAATCAGCTCCCGAATATCCTACGGCAGTAATGATTCTTCCGCAGTTTGCATCCATACCGAAGAATGCTGTTTTGCAAAGAGGAGACCTTGCTACAGATGTTACGATAAGTTTTGCATCTGCTTCATTCTTTGCACCATAAACTTCTATTTCAATGAATTTTGTAGCACCTTCTCCGTCTGATGCAATCATTTGAGCAATGTCATTTGCCAAAGAGGTAAGAGCTTCGTCAAAAATTGTGAAGTCTTCAGTTCCTTCTTCGATAGTTACACCTGATTCACCGTTAGCCATTACGATGACCATATCACATACAGAAGTATCACCATCAACGCTTACTCTGTTAAAAGTGTGTTTAACTGCATTATGGATAAGTGTATTAAGCACTTTTGAGTCGATATCGGCATCAGTAGTGAAAATTCCTATCATTGTTGCAAGATTAGGATGAATCATTCCTGAACCCTTTGCCATACCTGATATAGTAACCTGCTTACCATTCTTGAGAGTAACTGAAGCACTTACTTCTTTCGGTACAGTGTCTGTTGTCATCATTGCGAGCTCTGCATTATGTGCTGCCTGTTCATCAATCGAAAGTGATTTAACAAGCTCAGGAATTACAGCTTTGATTTTATCTGCCGGTAGTCTTGAACCGATAACGCCGGTAGACGCTGTCAAAATCTCATTTTCATTGCAGCCAATCTCCGAAGCAACAGTTTTTGCAATATCACAAGCATCATCATAACCGACTTGACCGACACAAGCATTTGCATTTTTACTGTTAACAATAATTCCTCTTATCTTGTTATTCTGATTAATTACATCTATTGAACGAACAAGTGAGTGTCCTTTAACGAGATTTGAAGTATATGTTCCTGCAACATTACAAGGAACATCTGAGATAATAAGAGCAACGTCAAGAGCATTATTGCCCTTAAGGTCTGCGCTGATACCATTGGCCTTGAAGCCTTTAGGCATTGTAATGTAAGCTTTATCTATTTCTTTTAAACCTTCCATTTTTTATCTCCTTAGTCAAAAATAATACTTAGGTATTTTACTCTTAAAAATCGTTCTTGACAATTAGTGCACTTATAAATATAATATCTCTTGCAAAAGAAACATGGTGGGATTAGTTCAGTTGGTTAGAGCGCCAGTTTGTGGCACTGGATATCATGGGTTCGAGTCCCATATCCCACCCCATTCTTTTTTTTTACCTATTTTTATTGGGGTGTCGTCAAGCGGTAAGACACAACACTTTGACTGTTGCATTCGTAGGTCCGAATCCTGCCACCCCAGCCAAATCAAGCCTTGTCTGTCTTAGTTCATCTGAGACAGATTTTTTTATTTTCGAAAAATAGAATTTGCGATATAATGGTTTCTGTTTGAAGGTAATGTAAAGTGAAAAGAATATTATTAAAAATTAAAAACATATTGAGCATAATAAACAGTAAATGTATTAAGTATTATATTTATCAAATACTGATATGCATATTGGTTTTGTGTACATTGTTTGTAAATATTGAATCTTTTGTTTCTTATAAGGATTGTCGTAATTATGTCGATTCTGATGTATGTACGCTTGCTTTTGCACAGTCTTCTTCATATAATTTCAGTTTTGAAGCAAAGGACAGTACTCTTGATAATTTTAAATTGTATTATAATAAAAAATCTTCACATTTAAGTTCTTCGGATAAATTAAATGTGCTGATTCATGATGATGTCGGCAATGAAGTATTCAGCGGACAAGCATATCTTTATAACAAGTCCAGAGATTATGTCGAAGTAAAATGTAAGGGATTAGATTTGGATGAGGATGAACGTTATTACGTTAAGTTATCTTTCAGTGATTGTGCACCTGATACAATTATAGTTTTTGATGCGCACACAACCGGTGGTTTTGATTCTTCGCGTAATTATGTCTTAAATGCCGATACCGAAGATGATATGTCTTTTGATTTAGCTGTTGGCTTCTCGAAGATGTTGAATATAAATTACAGTTATTCAAAAATTAATTTAAAATATGTAATCCTTAATTTTGTTGTGTATATTCTTTCTTTGAGTTTGCTTTTTATTTTTTCGTTATGGAAGAAAGATAGTTTTAAAGAATTTTACAGATGTGTGTTCGGTTCATTATATTTGCTTATCATAGGAGATATTTTAAATGTTGAGAATGCTTCTCCGTTGAATTTTATTTTCCCTTTTACGCTTAAGCATTACTTTTGCTTTATTTTGATGTTTATCATTATCGTTCTTTTGTACTACGCCGTATATATGTTGATTGGAAGAGGCAGTCTGTCATTTTTCATTGTATCATTGCCGTTTATTGTTCTTGCTTATGTTAATTCAGTTAAGCTTGTTATGCGCGGAGACTCGTTTATGCCATGGGATTTACTCTCGGCGGGAATAGCTGTTAAAACCGGATCAACGTATTATTTTCATATAACCAAAGCTTTTGTTTCCGGTATTATGTTAACTGTTGCTTGGGCATTAATATTATTAATTACCAAGACTCCGAGACAAAAGCTTAATAAGCAAAGGTCGACTTGTTTTGCTTTGTGTTCTGTTTTGGTAGCTTTGTTTGTTTTCAGCGGAATTCTGAATAAGAGTTTACTTAAAAAATTAAATATTTACTATGAAGTTTATCCTCCGATTCAAAGCTATAACGAGAACGGTACGTATTTTGCTTTCCTGTTGCATTTAAATAATATAAACAGCAGAGGATCTGAAGTTGATTCTTACGCCAATATGTTAAGTATTGAAGATAAGTATTCACTTGAAATTGCTAAGAGAAGACTTGATTTAAATGTTTTCGGAAACAATATAAGATGCACAGACAGTACCGGAAAATTGGTGAAGCCGAATGTCATTTGCATTATGAGTGAGGCATATGCCGATTTATCTGATATACGAGAGTTTAAAACTGATATTCCGGTTACTCCGTTTATGGATTCTTTTGAAGATGAGACAATACATGGTGATCTTGCCGTAAGTATATTCGGCGGAGGTACATGTAATACTGAATTTGAATTTTTGACGGGTTATTCCATGTCATCTCTTTTGCCGGGATCATCAGTATATACTTTCTATGTTAATGATTATACTGAGAATGCTTTACCTAATATTTATGCCGAGAATGGTTATCGCACGGTTGCTTTACATTCTTTTGACGGTGATTGGTGGGACAGAAGAGAGAAGTATCCGTTGCTTGGTTTTGAGGAATTCTATACAAGAGATGACTTTGATCCGATGACAACTCATTATGTTCGTAACTATATCTCTGATTTATCTACTTTCGAGAAGATTACAGATATTTATGATGAGAGTGTGAGTATGGGTGAACCGTTGTTCTTATTTTGCGTAACGATGCAGAATCATGCTGATTTCAGCCAGCATTTCGATAATATGAAATATGATGTTCATATTACAGATATGAAGGATGACGAAGGTAATGATTTTGTTTATGCTCAGAACTATCTGTCTTTACAGAAAGAGTCAGATGAAGCTTTGGAATATTTGATTAACCATATTAAAGAATCTGACTATCCTACAATTGTATGCTTTTTCGGAGACCATATGCCGACATTAAGCGACGGTTTCTATGATAAACTTCTTGAGAATGATATGGGTACTATAAGTCTTGAGGATTCACTCCCTTTGTATAATACCGATTACTTCATTTGGGCAAATTATGATTTGTACAACAACAGAAATTTTGAAAGCAGTAGTTTGATTACTTCACCGAATTTTCTCGGACAGACTGTCTTGGATATGTCAGGTATTTTATCTCCTTGTTCAAGAAGTGTTTTGAGAATTCTTAAAGAAGATATTTGTGCCGTCAGTGCAGTAGCAGTCTATGATAAGCACGGTATACCTTATACTGATGTTTCAATGCTGCCGAAAAATGTCTCAAATAGCTTAAATGATTATTCTGCGGTAGAGTATGGACAAATTTATTATAATGATGACGTAAATGAAGAAAATTAATGTATAATAATATATATTATTTTGTTTTGAGGTAAATTTATGCAACAGAGTGAAGCAGGTACTTCTTCGGGCTTGTTAAACAGAGTAATAAGAGCTGTTGTTTTAATAATAGCATCTCTTTTGATATCGGTTTTATCAGTATCATTTGCAATGCATCATATGAGATTGCAATTTGAGGATGAATACAGAGCTATTGCAGACAGAAGAATGCAACAGGTTTGCGATATGATTAAGATGACTGTAAGCGGTGATGAGATTGTTCAGGATTCTAATGTAGCCGCTCTTAAATACACAGGTGTTTTCAATCTTATGCTTAAGGATGTTACTGATGAGAATTTTTGTGACAGTACTTATGCTATGTTTCTTTACAGCGGCGGACAGATTTCTATGATGACTTCAAAGGAAGGCGCCAAGAGCGATGATTTTGTTGTTACTAAGAAGGAAATCAGTGAATGGTTAACTGCAGATAACGAGAATTATACATCTGTTTCAGATACCTATGAAAGTGTTATTGTACCAATCAGCGACAGTCAGGGAAGATGTGTTGCCGTATTTGAGTACCATACGGATTTTGATGAGCTTTCGGATTTTGGTAATGTTCGTGAGAATAGAATTTTGAAGGCTGTTTTGTTATCTGTTTTTGCCAGTGTGGTTTTGTTTATTATTCATTTGTTTTTACCGAAAATTCTTTTCGGTGAGAAGAAGAGAGGTGATAACAGATGAGTCGTAACAGTGCAGAGAAGAGAAGATTAAGAGAGAAGAGAGCTATCAGTGCGACAATCGGTTACTGCTTTGTAACGGTTTTGGTTGTATTGTTGGTTATGTCATCATATTTGTCGGATGTATATATAGGTGTATTACGAACCGAGAGGGCTGCAACAATGAAGTCTTTGGCTTTGGCTTGCTCCACTACATTGAATTATACCGATATTCATGAAGGTATGCAGTACCCGCTTCCTGAGTACTGTTATGCTGAGAATAAGCCGTATACTGTAGATATATATACAAGAGCCGGTAATTCATACATAAGACTTTATTCTTCCGATCCTGATTCTGAGGAAGATTATACTTTATCAGGTGCAGGTGATGATTATAATACCTGTTTTGAGGAACAGACTGTGTGCTTAACAAAGCGTACGGACAAGAAGGTTAACTATGTTTGTGCCATAGCTCCGATTATTTCATCAGAAAATACTGTATCCGGAATTATTGAGATAAGAATGCCTTCTTCAGACTTTGAGTCAACAGTTAACGGTATGTCTTTAAGTTGGATATTTACTATTTTTGCAATCGCGGTTTCTATGGGTATTTTCATTTTTGAGATTAACCTGCTTGTTACATCAATGTCTGCCGGTTATTCAAATAATGTCCCTCAATTGTTTGCATACGGTGAGAATGCTGTAAGATTTTTGTCTTTCTTTATGGCTTTCAGCTCTGTAATGCAACCGATTATTCTGTCCAGTTATATTAAAGATAAATTCAAAGATAATTACTCCTTGGGTGATTCAAAAGATATAATTGTACAATTATTGATTTTGGTAGCTCTTTTGATTTTTGTTGCCGGATTCTTCGGCTTTAAGAGCATAAAGAAGTCAATTAAGTTTAAAATTACCAGCAGAATTTCAATTATTGCCATTCCTGTTGTAAGTTATTTGTTGTCGTTGGTTTGCGGTCTTGTAAATAATTTAGTTGTTACTATGGTATTGGTATTGCCGATATCCTTTGCTTCAGGATTTGTCTTTGATTATCTGCGTGACTACAGAATAAATGCTGCTTCATTGAGATTTGAGGATTTTAATGATTCAAAGATTCACAGTCTACAGAATACCTCTCATTTCCTCGGAATTGCAGTAGGTACTGTTGTAGCAGGTGTTTGTTATGAGAGATTCGGTATCCTTGTAGTAACGCTTATCAGCGGTGCATGTTTGATACTTACTGCCATAGGTTTGTCATTCTTCTTTAAGAGTAATAATCCGCGTAATGAGCAATATGTATCCTTGGGCAATCATCTCGAGATGCTGGGTAATCATTATTTGGGCGGATTGCTGTTATCAGCATATCTTGTATTGGGATTTATTTTTGCTTTTATATTAGGATTTGTTCCGAATTTCCTTGAGACTGTCGGTATTACCTTGGCAACGTCGTCATTTTATTATTTGATTTGTGCTTTTGTTGCATGTTTTATTGCAGTTATTATTCGTAATTCGTTCTCTAATATAATGTCTACAAAGGTAAAGGTTACTATTTCTTCAAGTGCTGCTGTTATCGGATTATTACTTTTTGCTTTATTGCCTACTGCCAAAGTACTTGTTGTAACTGTTATGCTTTTGGGATTATCTCTCGGTATGAATGATTTTACTTATCTTTATGCTTTGGCTTATCTTGCGAAAAGCGGCGGTATATCATTAAGTGTCAGAAGGTTGGCAGAGAAGACTTTTGTGCTCGGAATTTGCTTCGGTTTGTTTGTTAATGCTATTGCATTGAGCTTGAACAAATTAAGAATTGTATTTATAGTTACGGTGATTATTTTGGTTGTATTTGCTTTCATGTATCCTGTTTCTTCTGTAGCAAGTCTTGTTGATTCAGTACAAAAGAAGACAGTTGCTGTAAAGCCTAAGAAGAAGCAGAAAGTTAAGAAGGAGGCACCTGTAACAGTTTCCGAAAATTATGTTCAGCAACCTCCGGTTCAGGATTACGTTAACCCTCAGGCCTACAATCAGACGCCTTATCCTACTGATTATACTGAACCTGAGCAGTCAGCATATCCTAATGCTTATGCTGAACCGGTACAACAACCATATGTAAACGATTATTCTGAGCCTGTTAATGATAACAATCAGTATACTGCTAACGATGAAACATCGTTCCTTAATGATAATCCTTTTGGAGGTGATGCTTAATGGAATGTTGGGATAAGAAGTTAAACAGAGAGAATATAAAGGAGTTTTATGAGTACACTGTCGGCATGGTTTATACAGCTGTTTTTGATATGCTTAAGGAACCAACAAAAACTGAGCAGGTAATAATAAAATCTTATTTGGATTTGTATCAGCAGAGAAGTACTATTGCTCCTGGTGATGCCGAATTTGTTTTCAGTGATATTCTGCAGAAGAATTCAAAGAGTATGCTTGAGAAGTATCCTACACCTTCAAATGTGGTTTTTACTTCGCGTAATCTTGATGAGTTTACAAGTGGTTTTATGTTGCAGAAGATATTAAACAGAATTGATTCTGCAGGCTACAAGTTTGTTGAAGTTATTTCCTCCAATGACGGTAAGAAATTACAGGCAACAAGTCAGGTAAAGAAATTAAATGAACTTTTTCCTGTAACTCCGCTTCTTGTTTTTGAGTTAATTATTGTAGCACTTATCATATGGGGCGTTAGCAACGTAGCAATTACGGTTCCGTATCGTAATGATTCAGATATTAGTGATAAAGCAGGTTTTGATGATGTAGGTATTCAGGAGAATATTGTTTCATTATTGCCGTATTATCCTCTGAATGTTAATTTCCCTGAAAAAGAGGGTGTTGATATTGAGGAAGTTGAGAAGAAGGTAGCGGAAACCAGTGTCGAGACTACCGGTGAGTCTGAGGCTTTAGGTCCGATTATTCCGTCACCGGAGCCATCTGCAACACAAGGTTAATCATATTTAACAGAGTAAAATAAAAGCGGTGATCGACATTTTGTTGATACACCGCTTTTTGTACTTTCTTAAGATTTTTACATTAATTTACCGGTACTTTGTCGGATGGAATAATGTCTAATGCAATATAAGCAATATCTCCGTCTTTTCCGATCATTGTTCTGTATGCCTTATCATTTTTTACTGTAAACGGTGATATTCCGTTTTCGATGGAATTAAGTGAATTTAAAACTGCAGTTGAAGCTTCATCTTTATTCATTTCAGGAAATACGGTTTGAAGATATGAAGCGAAATATATCTGCATGAATGAATAGAAATTCTCATCATTTGAGTATTCAATCAAAACTCTGAGACTGACTATTTCATTATTTGATTTTTTGACAGAACCTTGTATTCCTGTCGCGAAACTTGTTGCTGTGTTTGCAATTTCAGCTTTAAAGTAATTATAATCATCTGAGTTCTCTTCTGTTTCAGCAGTTTCTTCAGCAGTAACAGCTTCGTCTTTAGTTACATATTCGACTTCAGGTATATCGAAGTTAAATCCCTGCAAAGCATCTACATAAATTTGTGTTGTTTTGTATTGGTTACGGAGTTCATCTACGGTGATATCAAGAGTTTTGGTAAACATACTCGGTAATATCATATAAAGAATTAATCCGACCACTACCAAGAGTATACAGAGTAAACATATCGGTATAACAAGGTCTTCTTTGCATCTCTCGATAAACGACTTATTATTTGATTTATCAGATGTTGAATGTTTCTTATTTTTGTTCTCTTTAATAATAGAACGTTCTCTTTTGGATTTTGACTGATATAATTTAGCCAATGCTTCTTCATACTCTTCATCGGAATAATTTTTTTCAAAATCGTCACATGTATTATTATTTAAATTATTGTCCATTTTTCACCTCTGAAAAACAAAATGATTTTGCAAACCATTTTATTGTATAATTATTTAAGTGATATGTAAAATGCTTTTGGAGGAATATTATGACGCATGTTTTTGTATCCGGTGGTTCAAGAGGCATAGGTCGTGCCGTTGTTGAGGCTTATCTAAGAAAAGGCTTTAATGTCTCTTTTATTTATCATTCCGATTATGACAGAGAAGAATTAATCAGCGGCTTTGGTGTAAATAAAGTTAATGTAAATCCTATAAAAGCAGATGTATCCGATCCGATTCAGGTAAAACAAGCCGTTGAAAGCTCTGTTAAGGTTTACGGAGATATTGATATTCTCGTCTCTGTGAGTGGTATATCCAGAGTCGGTCTGGCTACTGATTTTACTTTTGATGACTATCATTTGGTAATGGATACAAATTTCGGCGGATTATTTAATCTTTGTCGTAATGTGATTCCTATGATGGTACACAATAAGACCGGTTGTATTATTGCAGTATCTTCCATGTGGGGACAACGCGGGGCATCATGTGAAGCTTTGTATTCGGCAAGTAAAGGTGCTGTTGATTCATATGTTAAATCTTTGGCAAAAGAACTCGGACCTTCCGGAATCAGAGTTAATGCCGTCTCTCCGGGTGTAATTGATACAGATATGCTCAGTTGCTTCAGTGAAGAGGATAAAGAGAGTTTAAAGAATGATACACCATTGATGAGAATAGGTAAGCCTGAAGATATTGCAAATACCGTTTTATTTTTGTCTGATGATGCCGCCTCATTTATTACAGGTCAGATATTTTGTGTTGACGGCGGTTTTTAAGCGTTAATTACCAAAAAAATCTTTTAATAGCAACAAAAAAGACTGTCTCATTGAGACAGTCTTTACTTTGGCAGGGGAGACACGATTTGAACGCGCAACCAGCGGTTTTGGAGACCGCTGCTCTACCGTTGAGCCACTCCCCTAAGTGCTCAATTATTTTATCCATTTGTTTGCACTATGTCAAGTAGAATGTTATTATTATTCAGTGATTAATTTTTTAGAGGTGATATTATGAAACTTGCAATCATCGGTACAGGTAATATGGGCAAGGCATTGCTCAATGGTTTTATTGAAGGTAAGATTTTCGAGAAAGAAGATATTAATGTCAGTGATATAAATGAGACTGCACTTAATGCAGTTACTTCTAAGTATGGTGTTAACGGTTTTACAGAAGCTTCAAAGGCTGTAGAGGGTTGTGATTATGTTCTTATGGCTGTTAAGCCGCAACATTTTGATGCTGCTTTGGAAGGATTAAAAAATAACCTTAAAGCAAATGCAATTGTCCTTTCTATTGCTGCTGCTGTTACAGTAGCCAGAATTCAGGGGATTCTCGGTAATGAGAGAAAGTTTGTAAGAATTATGCCTAACACACCTGCTCAGGTGGGCTGCGGTGTATCGGCTGTTTGTCCTGTAGGATTAAACGATGAAGAGGTTGAGTTTGTAAAACGTCTTCTCGGTACCTGC
Source organism: Clostridia bacterium (assembly GCA_024403755.1). GTDB lineage: Bacteria > Bacillota > Clostridia > Saccharofermentanales > Saccharofermentanaceae > Saccharofermentans. The sequence continues at coordinate 21,675 of JAKSRF010000017.1, read as the reverse complement.
GGAGAGGTTATTATTTGTGATGAGAAAACTCTTGATGCTATCGGTTGTGTATCAGGTACAGGTCCTGCTTATGTAATGCTCTTTATAGAAGCTATGGCTGATGCAGCGGTAAGCTTAGGTATTAAACGTGATGATGCATTAAAGATTTCAGCTGCTACGGTGATGGGTTCCGGTAAGCTTTGTCTAGAGACTAAAACGCATCCGGCTGTTTTGAAAGATGCTGTATGCTCTCCGGGCGGTACTACAATTGCCGGTGTTATGGCTCTTGAGGAGGCCGGACTTAGAAATGCAGTGATTAAGTCCGTTCTTGCTGCTGATGAGAAAACAAAGAAGATGCAAGGTAAATAATGGCAACACTTATTAATGAAGTAACAATTTATACTGACGGAGCATGTTCCGGTAATCCCGGTCCCGGCGGATGGGGTGTTGTACTTATGGCCGGCGGACACACTAAAGAATTGTCCGGCGGTGATAGAAATACCACAAATAATAAAATGGAACTTACTGCCGTTATAAAGGGACTTGAGGCACTTACGAGACCGTGCAAGGTTAATCTTTACAGTGACAGCGCATATGTTATTAATGCATTTAATCAGCATTGGATTGACAATTGGCAGCGTAACGGTTGGCGTAATAAGGCGAGAGAAGAAGTAGCTAATGTCGATTTGTGGAAAAAACTTCTTGTTTTGACTTCTAAGCATGATGTTACATTTATTAAAGTTAAGGGACATGCTGATAATGAATATAATAATCGCTGTGATAAATTGGCAGTAGCTGCTGCTGCTGAATTTGCTTAATTGCAAATTTAATCTGATTGTAATTTTAGATAACGCTAAATTAGGTGATAATATGGATGAGCATTTGATTGAAAAGACTATATCCTCTGAGAGTATTTTTCGCGGTCGCGTATTCGAGGTTGATGTAAAGAAGGTTCAGCTTCCGAGCGGAAGAATTTCTACCAGAGAGATAGTCAGACACAGAGGCGGAGCTTGCATTCTTCCGATTGACGATGATATGAATGTTTATCTTGTAAAACAGTTCAGAAGTCCTTTTGAAGAGATTTTGCTTGAAGTTCCTGCAGGAAAGCTTGAGATTGGTGAAGAACCAATCAGTTGCGCTGTCAGAGAACTTAAAGAAGAGACGGGCTTTTGTGCTGATAATGTTGTCGATTTGGGTTATGAGATAGCTTCACCGGGTTATGATTCGGAAAGAATTTATCTTTTTGCTGCAACCGGTCTTAAGTATGACGGTCAAAAGCTCGATGACGGAGAATTTCTTGATGTTGTTAAACTTCCTCTGTCCGAAGTGCTTGATATGGCTGACAAGGGTAAGATTAACGATGGTAAGAGCCTGGTATGTTTATATAAGGCGGTACGTAAGCTTAATATAAAACTCTGATTCTCCGTAAATATATTTTTGTTGAGGTTTATGATGGAGAATCGTATTCGAGAGAAAGAAAATTTCGATGCCAAAGGTGAAGTAACAGGTATATCACTGTTTTTTCTTGCAGTTGCATTTGCTTTAATGTATCTTCCGGCGGATATTACAGGCATGTTGGGTAAAATTTTGCGTACAGTCGGATTTGGTTTAATCGGTGTTACTGCATATGTTATACCTGTTTTTTTCCTTTATGCTGCTATAGATTTTTTTCTCGAAAAGCGTAACGGGGTAACTCCTGCTCGTGTGAAATCGATTATTTTAATATTGATTTGTGTTTCTTCTGTTCTGTCTTTATTTACTTTGGATTTTGAGCACTTCAAATTTTTGTGTTCCAATGACAGCGGTGAAGGGTTCTCTGCATTTAAGGCTTTAAAGCTTTTGTGGGTATCAGGTTATGATACATCTGTTATTGCTGATACCGATCCGAATTCTATGGTTTTTATTCCGGGCGGTCTTCTCGGTGGTTCTATTTGTGTAGCATTATGCCGAATTGCTAACAAGGTTATATCTATAATAGCTGTTATTGTTTTTATTCTTTCTCAGATTATTTTGGTATATAAAATTTCACTTAAAAGGACTGCTAAGAAAACTGTTCATGCTATTACAAAGGCAACAAATAATGTTTACAGAACAGTACAAAACAGAAATAATCCGCAAGGCGGATATACCAGAATATCGCGTCCTGATTCACCTCAGGTTTTGAGAAGCAGGAACGGAAATGCAAAAGTAAACGGCAATCGCGTATTAACTACGGTTCCGGCCAATCTTCAGAAGGTACAGGGTGCCGACAATTCTTTACCTGTGGATGCAAACGGATTTCCTGACATTCAGGATAGAACCAGCAGTTACGGTTTTGAGTCAGATGCTTCCGTAATCTATTATGGCGAGAAGTCTGTAAATATTAATAAGAATGATAAAGATTTGAAAGCAGTAGCTGATTTTAATTATACGACTACCCGTGTTGCTCCTGAGAAGCAACTTAAACGTAAAGAGATGCCAAAATTCCTTGCTCAGGAGGAAGAACCGGCTTTTTATGATTTCGGTACTGATGAAGCAGAAGGTGAACCTGTACAGTCAGCTCCTCCGTTTGAGTTAGAGACTGATGAGGTTGATGATATTGTTCCTGATGTTCGTCCGGCTGAAGTAGATGATAATTGTTTTGTTGATGCTTCTTCACACAGTAATGATTTTGAGACAGAGAAAGTTAGTGCAACTGTCGAAGCAGACGAGATTCCTATAAATTCTTTGGATGAGAATTCTGCCGGATTCAGCAGAACCGAAGGAAGAATTATTGATAATGATGTCCCGACTCAAAGACCTCGTTATTCAGCGGGTATTGTTGCAAAAGCAACAGGAAGAAAACTCTCGTATAAGCCTGCACCGACCAAGCTTCTTGCTCCTGATTCGGATAAGATTAATTCTAATTCGGATGAAGAACTCAGAGCTAAAGCACAAAAATTAGTTGAGGTATTCAGAAGCTTTAACATTGAGGCCAATGTAGTAAATATAACTCATGGACCGTCTATTACCAGATTTGAACTTACAATCCCTACCGGTGTTATGGTTAGTAAAGTTTTGAAATATCAGGATGATATTCAGTATGCAATGGCTGTTGTTTCTGTAAGAATAGAGGCACCGATTCCGGGTAAGAGTGCTATCGGTATTGAGATTCCTAATGACAAGACCTCAGCCGTTAAGCTTCGTTCTCTTTTGGAGTCCAAGGAGAGTCGTAATTCAGCGCCTCTTTGTGTACCTTTAGGCAGAGATATTCCGGGCAAACCGGTTATGTGTGATCTTACCAAGATGCCTCATCTTTTGATTGCCGGTTCTACCGGTTCAGGTAAATCTGTTTGTATTAATACGATTCTTACCAGTATTCTTTGTAAGGCAACACCGGATCAGGTAAGAATGATTCTTATTGATCCGAAGATAGTTGAGCTTCAGATGTATAACGGTATACCTCATTTGATTATGCCTGTTGTTACAGATTCAAAGAAAGCTGCTGCAACATTGCAATGGGCTGTAAGTGAAATGACGAGAAGATATCAGTTGTTTGCAGACAGCGGTGTACGTAATATTCAAGGTTATAATGATTTTGCAAGATGTAATGGTGAAGAAACTTTGCCGTGGATATTAATTGTTATAGATGAGCTTGCCGATCTTATGGCAGTTGCTGCCAAGGAGGTTGAAGGTCATATCAATCGTTTGGCGGCTCTTGCAAGAGCTGCAGGTATGCATATGATTATTGCTACACAGCGTCCGTCTGTTGACGTTATTACCGGTACTATTAAGAGTAATATAGCTTCGCGTATTGCGTTTGCAGTATCTTCAGGTGTTGATTCTCGTACAATTCTTGATTCGAATGGTGCAGAGAAACTTCTAGGTAAAGGAGATATGCTTTATAATCCGTTGTCTGCCAGTAAGCCGATAAGAGGTCAGGGTGCGTTTGTTTCTGATGAAGAGGTAGAAGAGATTGTAAGTTATCTTTCTCAAAGTTACGGAGCAAATTATGATGATGATATTATAAAGTCCATTCAGAGCAGCTGTACTGAAGATAACAGTATTAATATTCCGGGTACCGGAGCATCAGGTTCTGATGAGGGTGACAATTTGTTAAGTCAGGCTGTTGAGACTGTTATTGAGGTTAATTACGCAAGTGTATCTATATTACAGAGAAGACTCGGAATCGGTTATCCGAGAGCAGCACGCCTTATTGATACTATGGAGAAGAAGGGGTACATAGGACCTTATGAAGGTTCTAAACCTCGAAAGGTTTTGATTAACAGAACGGATTGGCTTGAGATTCAGGCAAAAGGAGATTTGCATGAGTAACTGTTGTGAATATGATGGTGTTATTTGTAATTCCAACGCTGTAAGGCTTGTAAAATTACTTAGCGACAGACATTTAAAGATTGCCTTTGCCGAGAGCTTGACCGGTGGGATGCTTACTTCAATGCTTGTTGATGTACCGGGATCAAGTTCTGTTTTGGACGGAAGTGTTGTATCGTATTCAAATGATGTAAAAATGTCCAAACTTAAAGTGCCTGAAAGTGTTTTGAATTCTGTCGGTGCTGTCTCGGCTGAATGTGCAGTCTATATGGCTGCAGGGGTATTACAGCTTATGTTGTCTGATTTTGCAGTTTCTGTTACAGGTATTGCCGGTCCCGGCGGTGAAGAACCGGGTAAACCGGTCGGCACTGTTTTCATAGGATTAGCTGATAAATCAGGTTTTAATAAATCCTATAGATTTGTATTTGAAGGTAACAGGACCGATGTAAGAAAAGCTACTTGTGATAAAGCAATGGAACTTATATTAAGTCATATTGAGAATCTATAAATGAATGTAATGACTCTTTTTTGTGTGTGCGTAAGGCAAAAAAGAATTTGTCGCGACAATCAGAGTGAATAATCTATAAGAAATACAGTAAAACAGGCGCTTTATATTGTCGGAAATTTTCCGACAATTGTCGAATTTTAGTACTAAAAAAGTTGTTGACAAAAATATATTATATTAATACAATAAGAACATAAAAAGAACAAAAGTTCTGCTTTTTTAGGAGGAAATATGGCAAAGAGTAAAAGCACCGGTAAGGCTTCAGTTCAAAATATAACAGATCAAGATGCACGTAAGAAGGCTTTGGATGCAGCAATCGCACAAATAGAGCAGCAGTTCGGTAAGGGCTCAGTAATGAGAATGGGTGATAAGGGAATGGCTGAGATAGAAGCTATACCTACAGGTGCATTAACGCTTGATATGGCATTAGGTATCGGCGGTTTCCCTAGAGGAAGAATTATTGAGATATACGGACCCGAATCTTCAGGTAAGACAACAGTAGCACTTCATGCAGTTGCTGAAGCACAGAAGACAGGCGGAATTTGTGCATTTATAGATGCCGAGCATGCATTAGATCCTGTATATGCAGCTAAGATAGGTGTAGATGTTGACAGTTTGTTATTGTCTCAACCTGATTGCGGAGAGAATGCTCTTGATATAACAGAGAGCTTAATTCGAAGCGGGTGTATAGATGTTGTCGTTGTTGACTCAGTTGCAGCACTTGTTCCGAGAGCTGAGATTGAAGGAGATATGGGCGATTCACATGTAGGTTTACAGGCACGTTTGATGAGCCAGGCTTTGCGTAAGCTTACACCTGTAGTTGCAAAATCAAATACAGTATGTATTTTTATTAATCAGCTTCGTGAGAAGGTTGGTGTTATGTTCGGTAATCCGGAGACAACAACCGGTGGTAGAGCACTTAAATTCTATTCTTCTGTAAGACTTGATGTTCGTAAAGTTGAGACATTGAAGAACGGTACAGAGGTAATCGGTTCACACACAAGAGTAAAAGTAGTTAAGAATAAAGTTGCTCCGCCGTTTAAGGAAGCAGAGTTTGATATTCTTTACGGTGAAGGAATTTCAAGCGAAGGCTGTATTTTGGATCTTGCAGTAGAGAATAATATCATAGAGAAGTCAGGTTCATGGTTTGCGTACAGGGGCAATAAGATTGCACAGGGCCGTGATAATGCAAGAGTTTATATAAAGGAACATCCTGATTTTATGAAGGAGGTAGAAGCTCTTATAAGAGATTCATATAAACCTGCCGATACTATGATAGTTGAAGACGGTGAAGCAGAAGAGCTTATAGATGATGATGATATTCTGGGAATTGATGATTTGAATTAATTGAATTTTTTTGATTTGAATTTTTCTGTCAAGACCTTCGGAAACGGAGGTCTTGATATATATAAGGGGTATATGTATGTCAGACATAAGTAACAGTGAGATTTTTTATCATGCACGTGCCAATGCATTAAAGTATATAGGATTTCGTTCTTGTTCTTCAGGTAAAGTTCGCAAGTATTTGGTCGATAAAGGCTATGATGCCTTTTTGGCAGATGCTGTAGTTGAAGAACTTACAGAGCGTAACTTTATTGATGATTATAAAGCCTGTAAGCAGATTTTAATTTCACGTTGCGGTAAAAAGCAGGAAAGTAAAAAATATTCCTATAATCGTTTAGTTGCAGCAGGGGTTGAGCCGGAGATAGCTGAAGATTATATTTCTCATTTGGATTCTGATCTTATTACATGTAAAAACCTGTATTCTGCGATTTTAACTTCTAATGAGTTTAATTCTCAAATTGTAGATATTACACCTGAAGATTATCGTTTATTACTTATTAAATACGCTGTTAAGAGAGGTTATACGACTGAAATTGCAGTAAAAGCATCCGAAGATTTTGGATGTTAAGTTACTTTTGTTTACATTCACAATGATTTTTTTTGGATAATTATAATATAATCTCTAATGTACTAAGGAGATTATTTATGTGCAAATTAAAAATATCATTAATTACATTAGGCTGTTCAAAGAATCTTGTTGATGCTGAATGCATGATTAAGATGCTTATGGATGACGGTTTTGAATTAACTGAAGATTATACAGAGGCCGGTATTGTAATAATAAATACCTGTGGTTTTATTGAATCGGCAATCAGTGAAGCAATAAGTACAATATTGGATGTAGCAGACTATAAAGTTCCTAACGGTAAGGTTGAACATATAATAGTAACCGGATGTATGTCCCAGAGATTTGGTAAAGAGACCTTGGAGAATATGCCTGAGGTTGATATTGTATTAGGAACATCACATTATCAGGATATATGTGAAGCAGTACATTCATTGACTGATAATTCACAAGAATTCAGAAGAGAATACATATCAAAGGCAGGCGGTATAGAACATCTGTTAAAGGACAGATATGTATCCACCCAATCATATGCGTGGCTTAAAATTGGTGAAGGGTGTCGTAATTGCTGTTCTTTTTGTGCAATTCCGTTAATCAGAGGAAAATTCATTTCACGTAAAATGGAGGATATTCTTGAAGAAGCCGAGATTTTGGTAGGTAAGGGATACAAAGAATTAATATTGGCTGCACAGGATACAACAAATTACGGTATAGATTTGTACGGAAAACGAAGCTTAAGCACTTTATTAAATAAGTTGTCCCAAATAAAAGGTTTGGAGACAATAAGAGTTATGTATGGTTATATGGACGGCCTTGATGACGAATTAATAGAAGAGTTCAGAACTAATGAGAAAGTTGCTCACTATATGGACATTCCTATACAGTATGGTGACAATACAATACTGAAAGCAATGAACAGAAGGGATACTGTTGAATTGATTACAGAACGTCTGGATAAGTTAAGACAGGCAGTTCCGGATATTATCATACGAACAACTGTTATGGTTGGCTTTCCGGGTGAGACGGAAGAGACCTTCAATAATTTAAAGGAAAATCTCAAGAGATGGAAATTCGACAGACTGGGCTGTTTTATGTTTTCACCACAGGAAGGTACGATTGCCGAACGTATGGAAAATCAGGTACCGGAAGACTTAAAACAAAAGAGATATGATGAGATTTATAAAATGCAAAGTGAAATTGCAAAAGAAAATAACAAAAAACGCTTAGAAAGTGTTGCACCTGTACGAATTGATTCTATCTCAGAAGATGGTATATTTTATATTGGTCGCAGTTGCGGTGAAGCTCCTGAAGTCGATCCTGTTATTTATGTAGTGGCAGGTGAGAGGGAACTTGAGATAGGACAAAGATATGATGTAAAAATTGTAGATTGTTCAGAATATGATATGACTGGAGTATGTTTATGAATTTACCTAATAAACTCTCATTATTAAGAATTTTTATGATTCCGTTGGTAATGTTTTTTATATTGCCTATTTCCTACAGCGGAGATAATTCATTTATTAGCTTTGTAGTAAGTAATCAGATGTTTGTAGCAGATTTATTATTTGTTATTGCATCTTTGACAGATATGTTTGATGGTAAGATTGCAAGAAAATATAATCTTATTACCAATCTTGGTAAGTTTTTGGATTCTTTGGCAGATAAGATGCTTATAATTGCAGTACTTACTGCTTTTGTAGAGATTAACAGAATTTCTTCATGGTGGTTAATGATAATTGTTCTTCGTGAATTTATGGTTACAGGAATCAGAATGCTCGCGGCCGAGAAGGGTACTGTTATGGCTGCCAAAATGATCGGTAAGATTAAAACTACTACACAGATGATAGCAATTATATATTTGCTTTTGGAGCCGACATTTATTAAGATATTTGCTCATGAAAATATCGTTACGACAGTTGGTAACATATTGTTCATAATATGTGTAATAATGACCGTAATATCAGGTTTAGACTATCTTATGAAGAACTTAAATTACTTCAAAGAGGAAAAATAAAAAAAATAAGTATTGACTTTTGCTTGTTATTACATTAAAAAAATAAAGTAATAATAATTACGATTATTTGGAGGTAGTAAAATGATTTCTACAGAGGAAATGTTTAATAGTATCAAGATGATGATTGTTAATCAGTTAGGTGTTGATGAGAGTTTAATTACAATGGATTCATCTTTTGTTGATGATTTGAATGCAGATTCTCTTGATATGGTTGAACTTGTAATGGCAATGGAGCAGGAGTTTGACGTTTCTATTCCCGATGAGGTTGCTGAGAAGGTTTCTACAGTAGGCGAAGCAATTGAGTTTGTTAAGAACTTGATGGAGTGATAAAATCTGAAGTTATTTGGCTGAATACGATTATTATTGTATAATAATCGTATTCAGTTTTTTTTGGGGTGAAAAGAATGAATTCGGATTATGAGGCTTTTGAAGGAAAACTTGGATATAAGTTTAAAAATAAAGAGTTGTTAAAACTGGCTTTCACACATACCACTTATGTATTTGAACACCAGCAACAACATTATCAGTCTAATCAGAGATTAGAGTTTATAGGTGATGCAATTCTTGATTTGGTAATCGGAAGAGAATTGTATGAGTTGAAACCATATGAAGGGGAAGGTTATCTTTCAAAAGTAAGAAGTATTATTGTTTGTGAGAAGTCATTTGCAAAAGTAGCAAGACAACTCGGTGTCGGTGAGTATATGTTACTCGGTAAAGGTGAGATGGCACAGGGCGGTGCTGATACAGAGTCTACTTTGGCCGATGCATTTGAGTCTATTATTGCAGCTGTATACTTTGACAGTGATTTTATAACAGTAAGACAGGTTGCTTTGAATAATTTAAGAGAGATTATTGATCTTGCCGTTGAAGGCAAAATATTTTTGGATTATAAAAGTAAGCTTTTGGAAATCGCTCAAACCAAAGACCATCAGCATGAGGTCAAATTTTCGATAATTAATGAGAGCGGCCCTTCTCATATGCGTGTGTTTGAAGCACAGGTAACGGCAGATGGTAGAGTTCTTGCTACGGCTTCCGGTAAAAGTAAGAGAGATGCGGAACAGAAATGTGCTGAATTGGCGATAGAAGAGTACAACAAAATCTTTGTAGATTAACGTACCTTAATGATATAATACATTGACTATTATTTGATAAGGATTATTAAATGCATTTAAAGAAACTGGAGCTTCAGGGATTTAAGTCTTTTCCTGAATATACACTCATCGAGTTTGATAAAGGTATGACTGCCGTAGTAGGTCCGAATGGAAGTGGTAAATCCAATGTTACCGATGCCATTCGATGGGTTTTGGGTGAGCAAAGCGTTAAATCTTTACGCGGCGGCAAAATGGAAGATGTCATTTTTAACGGTACACAGTCCCGTAAGGCTATGAATTATGCCGAAGTTTCAATGACACTCGATAACAGCGACCATTTTGTAGATTATGAGTATGATGAGATTCAGATAACAAGACGTCTTTACAGATCCGGTGAGAGCGAATATCAGATTAATAAAGTTAATTGCAGACTTAAGGACATTACTTCGTTGTTTCTTGATACAGGATTGGGTAAGGACGGTTATTCAATTGTAGGTCAGGGCAGAGTTGATGAGATTTTGTCAACAAAATCAGAGGACAGAAGAAGAGTATTAGAAGAAGCTTCAGGAATAGTAAAATATAAAGTAAAAAAAGAGGAAGCAGAGCGTAAGCTTAATTCTACGGAACAGAATTTGGTCAGAATAAATGATCAGATAAGCAGTCTCGAAGAACGTATCGAACCATTAAGATTGCAGTCTGAAGAAGCCGCAAAATATCGTAAACTCTACAACGAATTGAGAGAGAACGATATCGCACTCATGATTCAGAAAATCAAGAATGCGAATTCTGCTATGGGTGATTCCGGTGATGTTAAAGAGAAACTGGAAGAAGACGTTAAGAAGAATGAAGATTTGTTAGTTAAGCTTCGTGAAGAGAACAGGGAGTTAAATAATAAAGTAGAAGAGCTTGATAATCTTATTGAAGATAAGAGACAGGAATTATCAGATATAAGTGAAGAATCGTATGAAGTGAAAGCAGAAATACGAGCTTCTGTCGAGCGAAGCGAAATGATAAACCAGAGAATAGAGGAAATGAAGGAAGAGAAGACGCGTCTTGAGGAGAAGATTGCCGAGTTCACTACCGAATATTCTGATAATACAAAGAAAGCAGACAGCATTCTGGATGAGCTTCGTGCCGAAGAGAAGAGAGCAGATTCTTTAAATGCTGAACTTAATAAACTTCTTGATGAATTTGATGCCGCTGTTAATTCACAAAATGAAATTAAACAGAACATAGAGGATAAAACTCAGGAACTTATAAATACAAAGGAACAGATAAATGTTCTTGATGCCAAAATTCAAAATGCCGATGATAAGCTGAAGGAATTGATTGATTTACGTAAGGATGGAAATACTTCTACAGAAGAATTAAAGAAGTCATTATCTGAGAGTGATAAGTATTTTCACGATATGATTACACAGGTAGGTAATGTTACCTCTGATATTAATGAACGTCAGGATCTTCTTAAGGATATTAATAAGCGATTTATTGAGATGAATAAGCTTTATGAAGAAAATAACAGAAAGCTTATATCCAATAATGCAAAGCTTAAGACACTTATTGAGACCGAGAAGTCCAAGGAAGGTTATCAGGAGTCAGTCAGAAGGCTCGTAAAAGAGGCTGATGGAACAAAATATGCATCAAAGATTGTCGGAATTCTCGGTGATTTAATATCAACCGATGCAAAATATGATGTAGCAATTGAGATTGCTTTGGCCAATGCCATACATAATGTTGTAACCGAGACAGAGCAGGATGCATCAGATCTTATCAATTTTCTCAAAGAAGGAAAGATGGGAAGAGTTACTTTTCTTCCTATCGAGAATATTAAACCAAGAGAAATCGAGAACGACTTTGTAAGTAAGGCAAAAAAGGTTAACGGATATATAGGAATTGCTTCTAATCTTGTTGATTGTGATTATAACATCAAGGACATAGTTGCTAATCTTCTCGGTCGTGTTTTCATATGCAATGATATGAATGCGGCAAGAAATATTGCTTCTGCAACCAGATACCAAATCAGAGTTATCACATTGGACGGTGACTCTATTAATCCGGGTGGTTCTCTTACCGGTGGTTCTGTAAGAAAGAATAATTTCGGTATCCTTGGAAGAAGTCGTGAGATTGAAGACCTTAAGCTTGCTTGTGAGAAACTTGAACAGCAACTTGCTATAAGCGAGACTGAACGTCAGGAAATTGATGAAGAGAAAAATGATATTGAGAGAGAGCTTCTGCAGTTAGATGAACAGTTGAAGTATTTTTCGATGGAACGAGTTAAAGCAGAGACTCAGTATAACAGTGATAAGGATAAGCTCAAGGAACTTATTGATAATCTTGCCAATGTAAATACTTCAATTGAAGAAGTATCTAAGCAGCGTTTGGAGATGATTGATGATCAGGAAGAGAGTAAAACTGTAATTGATGAGATTGAGAATGATTTGAATGATTACAGAGATTCTATCCTTAAAGGCGACAGTAAAAATAAGAAGTCACTTGATTATATCGAGAAGCTTAAAGCAGACATTAATGATTCTAAGATGAAGTCCGAACGTCTTATTGCTTCACGTAACGGTATTATTGATTTGACAACCGTTATCGGTCGTGAACGCAAAAGTCTGGAAGTTAATTTGGCAGATAAGATAAAGGAAATTACCGATTCTGAGCAGGAAGTTAAGGATATTATTGCTAAAAATGAAGTTAACTCAAAGAGAGTAGAAGAATTTAATACTGTCATGTCGGGTAAACAGACTGAAATTAATGCCCTCAATAAAGAGCGTGATGATTTAAGCGGAAACATTGACAGTTATGTAGACAGAGTTACAGGTTTAACAGATACAATAAACAGTATCAGAAATGAGCTTAATAATCTTACTGTAAAATACGAAAGATATATTGATGAGATTGATTCCTGTAAGAATCATTTGTGGGAAGAATATGAATTATCTTACGGCAACATAGAAGGTGATTATCCTGAAATTAAGGATGAAGCCAAGACAGCCAGACTTGTTTCTTCATTGAAATCACAAATAAGAAACATCGGTAATGTTAACCTAAATGCAATTGAAGAGTATAAGCAGGTTTCTGATGAATATAATTTCAAGAAAGAACAAAGAGATGACATAGTCAACTCCAAGAATGATCTTGAGAAGGTAATACTTGATCTTGTTGAAGAGATGAGGAAACAATTCATTAATCACTTTAATATTATTAATGATAATTTTAAGAAGGTATTTGAAGATTTGTTTAACGGCGGTACTGCAGAGATATATCTTGATAATGAAGAAGATGTTCTTAACTGCGGTATAGAGATTAAAGCACAACCTCCGGGAAAGAAATTACAAAGTCTCTCGCTCCTGTCAGGTGGTGAGAGATGTCTTACGGCTATTGCTTTGTTGTTCGGTATATTACAACTCAGACCTTCACCGTTTGTAATTTTGGACGAGGTTGAGGCCGCACTTGATGAAGTTAATGTTGTAAGGTTTACGGATTTTGTGCGCAGGTATACTTCAAAGTCTCAGTTCATACTGGTTACGCACCGTAAGGGAACAATGGAAGCATGTGACAGAATGTACGGTGTAACTATGCAGGAGAGAGGTATATCCAAGGTGCTTTCAATGCGTCTTGGTGATGATAAATAAAAAAGAGGTTTTTTATGGGTTTATTTGATACATTTAAAAAGGGTTTAAATAAAACATCGGAGTTTTTCAGTAAGAACTTTACCAAAATCGCCGCTTCAAGCGGAAAGTTTGATGATGATATGCTTGATGAGCTTGAGGAGTTACTTGTAATGGCTGATTGCGGTGTGGAAGCTTCTTCAAGAATAATAGATTATGTAAAGTCTGAGATTAAAAGGACCGGTCTTGATTCCAAAGAGAACGTTCTTGGTTATGTAAAGACCAAAATGCTTGAGATTCTCGGTGAGAAGAAGACTATTGAACTTGAGCCTGGTAAACTTAATATTCTTATTATGATAGGAGTTAACGGTACCGGCAAAACTACTACTTGCGGTAAGTTGGCGTTAAATTGGAAGAAAGAAGGAAAGAAAGTTATACTTGCTGCTGCAGATACTTTCCGTGCTGCTGCAGTAGAACAGCTTAAGGCTTGGGGCGAGAGTACTGAGACAACAGTTATTTCTCAGGATGCAGGTTCAGATCCGGCTGCGGTTTGTTATGATGCTGTCCATGCTGCTCTTTCTCGAAAAGCTGATGTTCTGGTTATAGACACTGCAGGTCGTCTTCATAACAAGACCAATTTAATGAACGAGTTGTCGAAAATATATCGTGTTATAAATCGTGAGGCTCCGGAAGCTAATATTAAGTCACTTTTGATAATTGATGCTACTACCGGTCAAAATGCGATTATGCAGGCTCAGGCATTCGGAGAAGCTGTTGATTTTGATTATATCGGAATTACAAAGCTTGACGGAAGCAGTAAGGGCGGCGTGACTGTGGCTTTACGTTCTATTGTTGATAAACCTGTGGTTCTTGCAGGACTTGGTGAGGCTGCTGAAGATTTGGTGGATTTTGATCCTGAATATTTTGTAGATTCCCTTATTAAATAGGATTTTGCTATTTACTTTTATTACTATAAATGTTATTATTTCTGAGTTGCGGTGTCATAGAAAGCGGATCGTCCGACCATTTCTCTGATACGCGTGTAAAATTTAATTACGGAGGACAGTTTTATGAGTTCAGTTAACAAGGCAGAAATCATTAAGGAGTATGGTCTTAAGGAAGGTGACACAGGTTCACCGGAGGTACAGATTGCTATTCTTACAGCAAGAATCAATCACCTCACTGAGCACTTAAAGACACATCAGGGTGATCATCACTCACGTCGTGGACTTCTTATGATGGTTGGTAAGAGACGTGGACTTCTCGATTATCTCGCAAAGATTGATATCGAGCGTTATCGTGCAATTATCGCAAAGCTTGGAATCAGAAAGTAATTTTAAGCTTTTGGATAACTTATCAAGTAACTGCCATCTCAAGATAGTCTTGAGATGGTTTTTTTATTCGCTTTTTTCGAAAGGAAAGATTGTTTATGAGCAGTGATTGTTGTTTCAGAAGTGATAGTAATTGGTTCAGATATCGCGCCGGGGCGCTGATTGTAAGTAATAACAGAATGCTCTTTGTTAAGTGTAAGTTTCAAGATTATTATTATGTTATCGGCGGCGGAGTAAAACTCGGTGAGAGTTCCGGAGATTGTATAAAGCGTGAACTTCTTGAAGAGATTGGAATAAGTGTTCAGACAGAACGACTGGCAGTTGTATGTGAGAACTTCTTTAAAAATGACATTAGCGGCAGTAAAGAGGTAATGGACTGTCATACTATAGAGTTCTACTATTTAGTTCGATTGGATGATTCAGAGCTTGATAATCTTAAAAGCATTACTGATGAAGGAGAGGAACTGGTTTGGATTCCGTTAGATAGAATATCATCGGTTAATATTAAGCCGTCTTTCATCAGAAAATCTATATCTCAAATAATCTCATCCTCAGAAATTCTTCATTTCGTCGAAGAAACGGACAGATGATTTTGTATATATGCGGAGGTAATAAATGAACATCAAAAGCTTTATAGGAACAAAGAGTTTCTATAAAAAAGTTATGTTAATATCGATACCTATTATGCTTCAGAATGCATTAACAAGTGTTGTTAATCTTCTGGATAATATGATGGTCGGTCGTTTGGGAACTAATCAGATGAGCGGTGTTGCAATAGCCGGTTCATTACTCTTTGTATTCCAAATGGCAATATTCGGTGCTGTTTCCGGTGCCGGGATTTTCGGTGCGCAATTCTATGGTAAAGGCGATCATAAGGGAGTAGCCGATACTTTGAGAATAAAGTTGTATATGGCTTTTTTATTCTCAATAGTCGGAGTAACAGTTTTTTCCATATACAATAAAGGATTAATCGATTTATATCTTCATGAAGGTGATGGGGCAGATTTAGAGAGTATTACTGAGACCTTTAAATATGCAAAAGAATATTTGATGATAATGCTGATTGGCCTTCCGCCTATGGCTCTGTCAATTTGCTATGCTTCCTCAATGCGTGAATGCGGAGAGACATTTGTTCCTATGGTTTCCGGAATAATCGCAGTACTTACGGATTTGGTACTAAACTGGATAATGATTTTCGGTAATCTGGGTTTTCCTGCGTTAGGCGTATCAGGTGCAGCGATAGCAACAGTAATTTCAAGATTTACAGAATGTATAATTAATATGATATGGACACATCGTCATTCGGAAAAATTAAAGTTTGCATCGTATGTATTTAATTCTTTCGGTGTTCCGAGTGAATTGCTGAAACAGATAGCAATTAAAGGTTTTCCTTTGATGTGTAATGAAATATTTTGGGTATTATCTATTACTGTAACAAGTCAGTGTTATTCTTATCGTGGATTAACTGTAGTAGCTGCAAATAATATTAATTCTACTATAGGTAACGTATTTAATATCGTATTTATTGCATTAGGCTCGGCTGTAGGTATTATTGTAGGTCAACAGTTAGGTAACGGTGACATAGACGGAGCACATGCTACAACGCGTAAACTTATAGCATTTTCTGTTGCTACATGTCTTATTACGAGTACTGTAATGATTTCCGTATCACATCTGGTGCCGCAGGTTTATAAAACTACTGAAGCGGTAAGAAACTTGGCTTCTCAATTAATTGTTGTATATGCTTTGGCAATGCCGTTGATGGCGTATAATCATGCCTCGTATTTTGCAATCAGGTCAGGAGGAAAAACGTTTATTACTTTGCTTTTTGACAGTGTGTACTGTTGGGCGGTTACAGTACCGATTGCTTATTGTCTGATTCATTATACATCTATGTCGATTGTACCGATTTATGCAATAGTAACCTTCTCTGAGTTTGCTAAATGCATACTGGCTACAATATTCTTAAAGAAACTTAATTGGGCAGTGAATTTGGTAGACAATTGATGAAATGTGTATA
Source organism: Clostridia bacterium (assembly GCA_024403755.1). Taxonomy (GTDB): domain Bacteria; phylum Bacillota; class Clostridia; order Saccharofermentanales; family Saccharofermentanaceae; genus Saccharofermentans. The sequence continues at coordinate 4,922 of JAKSRF010000017.1, read as the reverse complement.
ATCATGTTGTCATGACGTAAGTTCGGGAAGATTATTTCAGTAATATTACAGAAATAACTACTAATATCCTTTGATTTGATAATTGTTGTTCTTAATTGATAATAGTAGAATATATGTGTCATAGATATAAGAAAACTTTGATAATATAATATGTACTGATCTTGTATCAGAATATAAAAGTATCCGAGGAGGAAAAGACATGGGTTTATTTGACAAGAAGTATTGCGATTTTTGTAATGAGAAGATTAAGTTTCTTTGTAACAGAAAACTTGAGGATGGTAATATGTGCAGTGATTGTGCTAAGGCAATCTCACCACTCCTTACCGATCGTCGTAAGACTACCGTAGCAGAAATGAAAGAACATCTTCAGTATCGTGAAGCTAACAAGTCCAGAATCCAGCTTCTCGCAGGTCCTGAAATATTAGGAGACGGCAATACCAAACTTTATTTCAGTAAGAAAGCTGATGTTTTTGCAGTAACTTCTGCAAAACTTGCAAATTTTACTACCGCCAATCCTGATGTAATTGACATGGCTTCGGTATCTAATGTAGAGACAGAGACAAAGGAACATAAGGAAGAGATTTACTACAAGGACAGTGAAGGCAATCGTAAAAGTTATGTTCCGCGTCGTTATAAATACAGTTATGATTATGTAGTGAGAATATACGTAAATAGTCCGTGGTTTGACGAAATTGAATTTAATCTCAACAGCAGCAGAGTGGAACAGCAGAATATGGTGCTCAGTAATAAATACAGCGCAATGATGAATGAGATTAATATGAGAATCGGTGAGGCAATCAGAAGAGATAGTAAAAACAGTGTCCGCAGCAATACCAATGGTGTTTTGCATCCTAATGCAAAGCCGAGTACGGTTAATGCGCCAGCAGGTATCGGAACTGCTTATTCAACTGATTCTGTTCCTTCATTGGACGAAGCCAGACAAATATTAAGTAATTTCTATAATGGTCAAGTTATCACAATTGATAGGATTTTTGAGGAGGTACTACGTATTGAGAATGAGAAAATGAGTCCTTGGTTTAATCCAAGAGCAAATAATTACTTTGATCAGTATCTTTCTTCTTTGGTACGTGTGTTCGATCAGAATCCGACCAACCAGACAATTCAACTTTTTATTTTGATGATTGCAGGTGGAATGTGCACTACTACACAGCGTGTTTGGATGGAGACTCTTTATTTCGTTGAACGTTCTTTGAACAGCGGAGTTAATCCTAAATACATTATGGATGTATTTAAGAATTTAGGCCCACTTCCTTCTGATCCAACACAGGCAAAGGAATACTTCAGAAAGCATGTAGAAGATTATGGTCGTGATATTTCTCTCAGGAACATGGGACGAGATATCGCACAGACTTCTATTGTCGTCTCCGGTAATATCCCTGTTCAAGCAGTAGCTGCAACTCCTCAGGTACAGTCTCCTAATACTGTTTCTCAATGGTCGTGTGCCGTATGCGGAAGTACAGGTAATACCGGTAAGTTCTGTTCGTCTTGCGGTGCTCCAAGACCGTAATTTTCAAATATAGTATCTATTTGGCACTATCCGTTTGGGTAGTGCTTTTTAATGAGTTTTTAATTACTTTTGGTAATTATATATATATCGAAAATACAAATTATATCTTTCTAACTTGAAAATAGTTGCGTGTGATAAAAACAATATCAGATATATTCTCCGGTTTATGTGCAGCATTTATGATTTTCTGATAATGGAATTTGAATATATTAAAAGGTCTGAGTTATTTAATTGACTCAGACCTTTTTGCATTACAAAAACAGAAAAAACAAAAATATTATTCAGATACGATTAAAGAATCCAAATATTCCTTTACGGCTGAAGGAGCCGGTGCCCCCGGAATAACACGCTTATTAACACAGGTCTCAAGAGAGATAGCCTCATATACATCTTCTTCAAAGAATTCGGAGAATTCCTTTAAAGTCTTTAAATCGAGCTTCTCGAGAGTTGTTTTATTCTCGATACAATAATGAACAAGCTTTCCTGATACTGCATGAGTCTCTCTGAAAGGCATTCCTTTACGCACAAGATAGTCTGCAAGGTCAGTGGCATTTGTAAATCCGCCGAGTGCAGCTTCTTCCATGCGCTCACTGTTTATTGTCATAGTTCTGATCATACCGGTAAACGGAACAAGAACACCCTTAATGGTGTCAATCACATCAAACATAGATTCCTGTACTTCTTGCATGTCTTTGTTATAGGTAAGAGGAAGTCCCTTCATTATTACCAGTAACGACACAAGATCACCGTATACGCGGCCTGTTTTACCACGAGTGAGTTCTGCTACATCAGGATTTTTCTTTTGAGGCATCATTGAAGAACCTGTAGAATAAGCATCGTCAAGTTCGATGAACTTGAATTCCTGTGAAGAGTGAAGAATAAGTTCTTCAGAAAGTCTTGAAAGATGCATCATAAAGATAGAAGCGGCAGAAGCAAATTCAATTGCAAAGTCTCTGTCAGCTACACCGTCCAAAGAGTTACCGGTAACATCGCTCATACCGAGAATATCTGCTACACGAGCACGATTCAAAGGATAAGTAGTTCCCGCCAAAGCTCCTGAACCGAGAGGAGATACGTTAGCACGTACTGCTGCAGCCTCGATTCTTTCCTGATCTCTCAAAAACATTTCAATATATGCAGATAAATAGTGAGCATAAGTAATAGGTTGTGCTCTCTGAAGATGAGTATATCCCGGCATATAAGTCTCAAGATTGTCATAAGCAATAGAAATCAAAGCATTAACAAGATCGTCAATAAGCTCAAGAATATCACAACACTCATCAACTAAGTAGAGACGCTGATCCAAAGCTACCTGATCGTTTCTTGAACGACCGGTATGAAGTCTTTTACCTGCATCGCCGATTCTGTTTGTTAATTCTTCCTCTATAAACATATGAATATCTTCGGCATCAGAGTCAAAAGTCAGATTACCGCTGTTAATATCTTCCAAAATAGAGAGAAGACCTTCGCGTATGCTCTCAGCATCTTCCTTAGATATAATTCCCTGTTCTGCAAGCATCGTAGAATGAGCAATAGAACCCTCAATATCCTGCTTATACATTCTGCAATCGAAAGGAAGGGAAGAGTTAAAATCATTTACTGCCGTGTCTGTTGCTTTCTGGAAGCGTCCGGCCCACATTTTCTTTGCCATAATAAACTCCTTATGTATCAATTCTAATCAGCTCTGTAAGAGCTTTGTTACGATAATTAATATCTGTACGAAGCTCGAAGCCCTGACTTTCCCAGAAAGCATTTCCGGCTTCATTGTATTTAAATACAAGAAGAGCAACTTTAGTTATTCCTTCATCCTTTAAGGCCTTAAGCCCAATCTCAAGAAGTGTTTTTGCAATGCCGAGTCTTCTGTAATTTTCACGTACAGCCATATGATGAATAAAACCGCGACGCCCGTCATTAGCGCACAGAATTACACCAACAATAATATTATCACAAATTGCAACAAAACAGGTATTGGGATTTCTGTCCAAAAGTTTCTTAATTCCTTCTTCAGAATCATCTTTATCGTTGAATCCCATATTTTTGCATGACATCCATAAATCATATACAGCAGGGTAGTCGTCAATTGTCATTAATCTGTATTCCATTATATTTCTCCTTTTCGAAAATACTAGCATAAAATGAATAAATATACAAAATGACGAATATTTATACGTATGTTAATATAGTGTAATTTTATTGTCAAGCAGACTATAAGATTTTTCTAATGAGAAAACGAATAACTAATGAAGATCTATATTTTGAGAGACTGATATGTCTGAATCGTAAGATAATATAGATATAAGCTGCTAAATGTCAACAACTAATAAAGAAACTTGCAACTCTTGATTAAAGTAACGACTTAACGTATATACAAATTTGTTGAATTGATAAATTAATACTTACATTTGAATTGCTCATAATATATAATGCAATTAGTTAAGAGAAATGTGTTTTATAAATTGATGTTTATTCTTATTTTCTTTGTTTTGTAGATAAAGTGACATGTATTATTGTTTCACTTTTCTAAATATTTTGTCGTGGAAGGAGACATTTTATGATTACTAATTCAAAGTATTCGTCGTTCAAGAAGTTTACTGCTATGTTGTTGATGCTCGTTATTTGTTGCAGTTCTCTGTTAAGCATTAAATCATCAGCTTCAAGTGGTGTAGAAGATTTTGTCACGAGGTGTTACCAGATAGCACTTGGAAGACAACCTGATTCTGAAGGTCTTAAATCTTGGACACAGAAATTAACAGAGGGCTCAGCATGTGGTGTTTCTGTTGCTTATGGTTTTGTATATTCTCCTGAATTTCAAAATGCCGGCTTTGATAATGCTACATATGTTGAGAAGATGTACAATATGCTACTTGGAAGAGATTCAGATGCTTCCGGTAAAGAGTATTGGGTTAATGCACTTAATAACGGACAGAGCAGAGAAGATATATTTTATGGATTTGCTAATTCACAAGAATTCTATAATCTTTGTGATTCATATGGAATTTTTGCAGGTCATTATCTACAGGGCATAGGAATGGAGCGAAATGCTGATATAAATTGTTTTGTAAATAATTTCTATGTGATATGTCTTGGAAGAAAAGGTGATTTAAACGGTCAGGCAAATTGGGTTGAACAATTAGCTAGCGGATATTTAACCGGTACAGTAATGGCATATGGTTTTATTTTCAGTGGTGAATTTATTAAGAAGGAAACTACAAATGCTGAGTATGTTACTACACTTTATAGAACATTTCTCAGTCGTGAGCCTGATAAGGAGAGTCTGGATTCTTGGGTTCATGAGCTTGCTTATGGTTATCAGTCACGAGAAAGAGTTTTTAATGGTTTTGCTATGTCTATAGAATTTGATTCATTATGTGCTTCTTACGGAATTATACGTGGT
>JAKSRF010000168.1 GCA_024403755.1 Clostridia bacterium | reverse complement strand
GTGCGGTATCTATCAATTGAAGTATATAGAAAAAGAAAAGGGAGATATAGAAATGAATACTCTGCAAAAAAGAATCGGAGCAGGATTATTGGGAACGGCAATGCTTGTTAATATGGCAGGCTGCAAAGAGAATATACAAAAAGAATTCAGCGGACAGGTTCAGGCTGCAACAATCGAAGAAGCAGGAACAAGAGCGGTCAGCTATGAGTTCTATTTAAGTCATAAGGACTTTTATGAGAAGACGATGAAGACTTTTCTTCAGTGTGAGAATGTAGACAGCAATGTAGTTTATTCACCGGTTAATGTTTATATTGCGATGGGAATGCTGGCGCGTTGTACAACGGGTGAAGCGCAGCAGCAAATACTTGATTTGCTGGGCGATGAGACGATTGATGAGGTAAGAGACAATATAAAGTACCTTTTCGAGAATCTGACAATTGATGAAGAGAAGTGTATTACATCTCTTGCCAATTCAATTTGGCTTAATGCGGGAATGGAATTTAATGAGGAAGTTATCAGGGAACTCGGAGAGGAATATTATACTTCAACTTTTTCCGGGGCCATGGGCAGTGAAGCGCTTAACCAAATGTTTCAGGATTGGATTAACGATAATACAAACGGTCTTCTCATAGAACAGATAAAAGACTTCAAATTAGACAGTAATACTGTGATTGCGTTGGTATCAACCATATACTACAAGGTAAGCTGGGAGAATGAATTTGATATAAGAAATACATATGAGGAAACCTTCTATAAAGACGGGGAGGAAATTCGGCTCGATTTTTTGCACAATTCTTCCGAAGAAATGGATTACTATATTTCAGAAACATTCACTGCAATCAGTATTCCGACTTTAAACGGCGCAGAATGGTATTTTCTTCCGAATGAAGGATATACGAACGAGGATATTCTTGAGGATGAGGGTTTGTATGAATTATTAGGCGGAAAAGATAGTAATATAATTGCGTTAAAAAACAGTGAGGTGGATTATTCAATACCGAAGCTTGATGTTGAGTCAAAAGCGGATATAATTGAAGGACTTATGGAATTAGGTGTAACTGATATTTTTGATTCTGCTTACAGTGATTTGTTTACAATTGTTGACAGTTCTGATGTAAGTGTAAATCAGGTAATTCATGCTGCCAGACTGATAAATGACGAGGACGGTGTCGAGGCTGCTGCGGCTACTGTAGCAAACGCGATTATAGGTGTCGATATTACTGAGCCGATAAGGCTTAGGTTCGATTGTAACAAACCTTATGTGACGGTTGTGACGGAATACGGAGTGCCTATCTTCACCGGAATTATTAATAATCCACAGTAAAAACACGGTACTTGCTCCCTCGACATAATCTGAGGCTGAATCCTGATTCATGCAGCTTGCTTAATGTCGATAATATTGGGTATAATTATCGGAATTTTGTTGGGGTATTTGTTGGACTTATATTTTCGCAAAGTGCACATAAGAGATACTTCAAAGGTCTTGATTATATTGAGTGTCTCTTTTCTTCTTGCAGTATGTGAGGACAGCCTTTCTACGCCGGTGACATTCTCCGCTTTGATTGCAATTCGGAGGTATGCCGCTTGCACTCGGTTTTGCATGCGGTGATACTGTACTGACGGTTGCCGTGCTTGCAATTATTATCACAGCGCCTCTCGGAGCATTTGCGATAGATTGTACTTATAAAAGATTGCTTTCTTCTTCTCGAAAATGTTGACTGTTAAGCGCTATATAGTACTTTCTGTAAGGCGAAAATAATAGTAAAATAGTCAAAAGGGAG
>JAKSRF010000167.1 GCA_024403755.1 Clostridia bacterium | reverse complement strand
CAGGCTTCAGCGGTTCAGCTGAGTTTGCTAATTTGTGTGCGGGTTACGGCATTAACGCTTAACAGAAACTTGCGCTTGGCTGCAAACAAGTGCTCGGCACAAAAGTGCCTGCGCAACTTGCAGCGCAAGTTCTGTTAAGCTTGGTATGGACCTGAATGATGACGACGGCCGTCTCGTTTCCGCTTTATGCGGAGGCGGGGCGGCTGTCTTATATGTTGTAATTTCGCCTATATTCTCCATATGAGGGATGTCAATTCTTTTACAAAAGTATTCTTTCATCACAAAATGCGCAAGGTGATAAAAGAAGTGCAACGCCACGAAGCCAAAGGCAACAATCGGTTTCATGCCGGACATTGTGTGTCGCATAGCGTAAAACGGGATTTGAGACGGTTTGTGTCGTTTGCTTTTCTTTTTCGAAAAGGTAATATCACAGCGTGAAATATACCCTTCTCGCTACTTTCAATTTGATTTATGGTACAATCAGTTGTGTTTATTTGAATACCCATTTTCGAAAATGGGATAAATGGAGAGGAGAATTCATATATGAAAAGGTTTTTAAGCCTGACTTTAGCAGCGAGCCTGATTATGGGCTTTTGGACGACCTCTGTAAGTGCTGATGAGACATCAATTGGCAGCTTATGGATAAATGGTAACGAATATAAGGATGCAGATGTTACCGATTACAGCAGTGACGTTGAGCATTGGGATTGGGATTCGGATGAGAAGACGCTTACGCTTAGCGGTTACAGAGGCGACTATATTGGGTTAGCTTATTGCGGATGCGAAAATCTTATTCTGGAAGACGGAACCGATAATGTAATTGGGGATTTTAAACATGAAGGCATAACCGCAAATGTTCTTGAGATTACCGGCGGCGGAAATCTTATTGTGGAGAGTGATAGCGATAAAAGCACCGGCCTTTTCGCGCTTGGAGACGGAAGTATTGTGCTGAATACAACCGGCACAATAGATATTTCTGTTGGTTGTGCCTCTGTTGATGTCGGTGATACGTTTCGTGTGAAGAATAATACGAATTTAGTTATGGAAACTAAGACAGATACTTATTGTGTTTATACGGATAAATTTATAGTATCCGATAATGCCAAAGTAACCACGGATACTTCGAATAATTCTGATTTCTGTGCCATGATTTTTGCCAAAGAGATTCTGTTAGAGGGAAAAGCGAAATTGTCAATCAGCAATACCAATTATGCTATTGCAACGATGAAGCTTTATGCGCAAAATGATTCGATGATTGAAGTGGATAATTGTGTTTACGGAATAATTCCGTCAAATGATTTTTCCATAATCCAAGAGATGGTAATCAGTGATAATGCAAAGATTGATATAAATGTAAGCGAGCTCGGAATAGCTACGAGCGGTAATATTTATGTAGAAGACAGTGGTTGTCTTACTGTTCACAGTCAAGGCAAAGCTGTTTTTAATAGAGACGATGATTGCAGAATTATTCTTGACGGAATCGAAGGAAGCAGAGTTGAATTTACAGCAGGAAACGAAGGCGATTTAATGGTAGCTGCATTTCCTGATGATGGTAATAATGTCAGCTATAATGCCTTTGATATAAAAAACGGAGACTATAAAATTGAGGGCGATCCGTTTGGAAAAATGGTAGTGTGTTATATTCCAAAATCAGACCCGACACCTACACCGGAGCCTTCGGGTGACCCGACTCCAAGTCCTAAGCCAAGCGGCGAACCGACTCCGACAACTAAGCCAAGCGGTGAGCCGACTCCTACTTCTAAGCCAAACGGTGAGCCGACTCCAACAGTACCTCCAACGACACCAACCCCAGCACCAGAACTTAATGTAGGTGACTTCGTAGATCGTTGTTATGAGGTAGCACTCGGACGTGAGGCAGATGAAGACGGTTACAACTACTGGAAGGATCAGCTTACAAACGGAGAAGCATGTGGCGCACAGGTAGGCTTTGGCTTTATCTTCAGCGCAGAGTATGTAAACAAGAACACAACCAACGAGCAGTTCGTAACAGATATGTATTCAATGTTCTTCGGCCGTGAGGCAGATG
>JAKSRF010000166.1 GCA_024403755.1 Clostridia bacterium | reverse complement strand
TGACTGAAAACAGGTTTTTCAGTGATTCCAGGCTGTTCGGCGCCCTCATTCACTGCAAATAGCCATTTGAGTCACTTTACAGTGACTGAAAACAGGTTTTTCAGTGATTCTAGGCTGATTACCACCCACATTCACTGAAAATCATCCAAAATCACCAACTCGCACTCTCTTCTCAACAAATCATCCTATACTCAAAAAATCACTCAATTATTCCGGAATAATCCGACAAAGATGCCAACCGGCCTCTGCCGTGCAACCTTATCGCATTTGTAACAGTGTTAATTGTTGACATGAAGTCGTATTTATTCTATTTTCGAAAATATAAATTATTCAACATACACAGTGGATATAAGATGGATACAATTGATGAGTATTATAAGGTCGTTAGGAGGTAGAAATGTCACTTAATTATTTGATTGTTGAAGACTCAGTAAAAATCTCCGACGGAATCTGCGAGTTCTTTACCGACAAAAGTCAGGGAGGAATTGTTTTTGAACAGGCCTTTACCGGAACTGAAGGTTTGCGTCTGATTAACGAGAACCAGTACGACCTTATTATTCTGGACATTATGCTCCCGGGCGCTTCAGGATTTGAACTGTGTAAGGCAGTTCGTAAAACACAAAACACTCCGATTATTTTTCTTACATCACTCGGAAGTGAAGAAAGCATTCTTAAGGGGTATGAATTAGGCGCAGACGATTATGTGGTAAAACCGTTCAACGTCAAAACTTTGTATGCAAAGGCAGAGGCCATGGTTAAGCGCTTTAAGGGTGACAAGGAAATCACGGTGCTTAAACGTGAAGAACTTGAACTTAACACCTATACCATGGAGGTTACGATTAACGGCAGCGCAGTTAACCTATCGCCGAAGGAATACTTTTTGCTGAAAATCCTGATGGAGAACCCGGAAAAGGTTTTCTCGCGCAATCAGCTTTTGGACATCGTCTGGGAATATGATTTCGACGGAACCGACAGAGTTGTGGACAATCACATAAAGAAGCTTAGACAGAGTCTCGGCAAATCAGGCAAAAGATTAGTGACGGTCTATGGACGGGGCTACAAAATCATTTAAAGAGAACTTTGAGGACTGAATTATGAGTAATAAAAAATTATTCAGAAAGAAGAAGAAAAAGAGTATTAAAAAGCCAAATTGGTTTCTGTCGTTTGTGTGTGTACTCACAGTGTGCGGAATCTTCGGATATATTATATGGAACGCAACTTTATCACCTTTAGCGGAGTTTTTTACATCGCATGGTAAATATGATTATCCGAGCGGTTATATGGACGATATTGAACTGATGGCTATCGACGGATTAAGTGCAAAAGATTATGAGAAAATATCTAATTACAGTATTAGACAAACGTTCATGAATACCCCTATGATCATCAGATTGGACGATCGCGAAGTATGCAATTCCGATTTTGCTATGGTTGTCATCGTTTATAGTCCGAATACTGATGCTGAGAGCACATGGCTCCTTACACATTGGAATCCCCAAACTGACCCGAACGCTCAAAAATTATACGATTATCAATGCCGTTCCGGATTACTTCACAGATACTACTTTGATGTAAAGGATTTCTACATAGACTATGAGAGCCGTACCTTGTATATGGGAAAGGTTGACGTTAAATGGGAATTCGCCTTACCATCAATATTAAGTTTTGATCCTGCAACCAGTACTCTCTCAGGTACTATTTGGCCCGGCATAGAAGGAAACGTTGAAGAGCTCGATCTCACTCCGTCAGATATGTCTTTAGTAGAGGGCTTAAAACACATCGAGAACCAAAGCTCCGTTCCAATAAGTGAAGCAGATGAATTCAGCGTGCGTCTTTTTTCGATAACCGGCACTGCATATGACGGTGAGGAATATGAAACGATAGATGACTACATAATATCCGGCAATGAGAAATACAAAATTCACATTGACAGCAATAGCTCATTTATACAGAACTTCCGCAACAATTTAAGTAAGGAATATGGCTGCTTTATTGCCGTTATCGTGCTGATTGCAGCACTGATCATCAATGAAATTTACTATTTGCGTAAAAAGTCGGTATATGACATTTTCGAGTATCGTAAAAAAACAACAAATGCCATGGCGCACGACCTCAAGACTCCGCTTGCCATAGCCTCCCTTTCTGTCGCAAACCTAAAGGAGAATCTCAACAAAGACAGCGAGCGCGTTGATTATCATGCCGATCAGATAGAAGAGAGCATTCAGCATATGAATCAACTTATCTGCAACATATTAAGTTTCTCTAATTCCGAAGATAATACTCGAAAATTTGCCAAAAACGATGTAGACGTCAAACAGGAAACCTGCTAATAGATTGCAAGCATTTTTTGAATAAATATTAAATAAAATTT
>JAKSRF010000165.1 GCA_024403755.1 Clostridia bacterium | reverse complement strand
CAGCATAGAAAAACACATAAACAGTTCAGAAACCATCCTGAACCGGCGTTAGCATGCCAGGAAATCGAGTTATCTACAAAAATAGCCCATGGGACTCGATTTTTGACGATTTCGCTGGTGTTTTGCTTCCAGTTATGAACATTTTAAAAGGAGTTGCCTCGCTGTGAACTAGTCACTTTTGAGACAACTCCTATTGTTATATATGTTTTATTTATATTATTAGGTTATACATTGAATCTGAATAATACAATGTCGCCGTCCTTCATGACATATTCTTTTCCTTCGGATCTTACGAGACCTTTCTCACGAGCGGCAGCATAAGTGCCTGAGGTCATAAGGTCATCATATGCAACAACTTCAGCTCTGATAAATCCGCGTTCGAAGTCTGAATGTATTTTACCTGCTGCCTGAGGTGCTTTGGTTCCGTTTTTAATTGTCCAAGCACGAACCTCCTGAGGACCTGCAGTAAGGAAAGAAATGAGTCCCAAAAGCTTATAAGAAGCCTGAATCATCTTATCGAGACCGGCACTGTCAATACCGAGATCATCAAGGAACATCTGACGGTCGTCTTCATCAAGCTGACCGAGTTCTTCTTCAATTTTAGCAGAGATAACAACTACTTCGCTGTCAGATTCCTTTGCAATTTCACGAACGATATTTACATACGGAATATCAGGATTCTTAATGTCACTCTCAGCAATATTTGCACAATAGAGAACCGGCTTCATGGATATAAGCTGTAAATCCTTGGTGAATTCCTTTTCTTCGTCAGAAAACTCAAGAAGTCTGGCAGGCTTTTCTTCAGTCAAACATTGATATATTTTCTCATACACATCAAGCTCAGCCTGGAAAGATTTGTCGCCGCCCTTCATCATCTTCTTTGCTTTATCGATACGCTTCTCCATTATTTCCATATCGGAAAGAATAAGTTCGAGTTCAATTGTATCAATATCACGCTTCGGATTTGCGCTTCCGTCTACATGAACAACATTCGGATCGTCAAAGCATCTGACTACATGACAGATAGCATCTACTTCACGAATATTTGACAGGAATTTGTTTCCGAGACCTTCACCTTTACTTGCACCCTTAACGAGGCCTGCAATATCAACAAATTCGATGATGGCAGGTGTATATTTCTCAGGATTATACATCTCAGCAAGTTTATCAAGACGAGAATCAGGTACTGCTACAACACCAACGTTTGGTTCTATTGTGCAGAAAGGGTAGTTCGCTGATTCAGCACCTGCTTTTGTAATTGCATTAAATAATGTGCTTTTGCCGACATTTGGCAATCCGACGATTCCAAGTTTCATATTTATATGTACCTCTGTATCAGAAATTAACTTTACTATTCTAAGGCTTTAGTCGATTAAAATCAATATAAGCAATAATAATAATGTATTATTAATACTATTTACGGTCATGTAAGACTGTATTTCTCACCATCGGAACAAAGCTCATTATTAAGTTCCATCTCGGCAAGTATTGAGGATAAACGACTTAAACCTACAGGAAGCTCTTTAAGTATATCATCGATACATTTGCTTTTGCCGGAAAGAATATCTTCTATTAATATTTTAATTTCAGCAACAGATAGTGCTTGCGGTGACGTAAGCTTTGAATATAATTCCGGAAGCTTGGAACGATCGATGTCTTTCTTCGCAAGCAAATTGGATTTTGGATTACTGTTGATCTCCGATAATAACTCAGGGCAGGAGAGAAGTCTGTAATATACCTGTTCGGCTATGTCCTTTAAAACATCATCTGTATTCAAAAGAATTCTTGCACCGTCTTTTATGAGCATAAGTCCGCCCCATGCGTTCTCGCAGTATATTGAGTTAGGCAGGACAAAAACACTTTTACCCTGATTTGCCGCAAAGGAAGCAGTATGCAGAGTTCCGCTGGACATTCCTGCTTCCATAATCATACAAGTGTCTGAAATTGCCGAGATTAACCTGTTTCTGCTTGGAAAGTATTGTTTGATTACTCCGGTTCCGGGCGGCAGTTCAGACAAAATCAGTCCGTCCTTATACATAGTCGAATATAAATCTTTATTTTGGTACGGATATATAATGTCACATCCGCCCGGTACGAACCCAATGGTGGATTTACTGTTATTTAATGCTGTTTTATGTGCAATTCTGTCAATTCCGAGTGCCATGCCTGAGACGATTACAACGTTTCTGTCGGATATTTGATTTGTGAATTCCTCTGTAACATCACATGCGTATCTGCTTGGATATCGTGACCCGACTATGGCAGCTGCTCCGTTTTGGTTAACCTGTCGAAGCAAATCCTTTTGACCGATGCAGAACAATACAACCGGCATTCCGCTCAGATTTTTCCATGAAATCGGATAGTATTCCTCGTCTGACGTTGATACAGAATAGATATTATTGGCTGAAGCCAGACTTATTATATTTTCAGTAGCTTCCCTGATTTGAGAATTCATGTTTATTATGTCCTGAAGTTTTTTGCAGGTGTCTTTACTATCCGGAGCATAACGTATTTCCGAAATTTTGTTTCTGTTAATCAAATCGGCTAATTCCTGATGATCTTTGACGGCTCCGATATTAATAAGCTCATTTAGGTTAC
>JAKSRF010000164.1 GCA_024403755.1 Clostridia bacterium | reverse complement strand
GACGATTTGAAGGTGCTTTACATACACTTTTGCTGTTTTGAGACAGCCACTTTTTTTGCTTAGCTTAAAGTATTTTTGCCAAAAACGATTTAAGACGTTCGTTCTTAGGTGAGTTAAAAATCTGTTCCGGTGTTCCTTCTTCGATAATTTTACCTTCATCCATAAAGATTACTCGGGAACCGACTTCACGGGCAAATCCCATCTCGTGTGTAACTACAATCATGGTCATACCGGATTTTGCCAGTTCTTTCATAACTTCAAGGACTTCACCGACCATTTCAGGGTCCAAAGCTGACGTAGGCTCATCGAAGAGAAGTACATCAGGATTCATGCACAATGCTCTTACAATAGCAATTCTTTGCTTTTGTCCGCCGGAGAGTTGACTTGGGTAAGCATTTGCTCTGTCTTGAAGAGCAACCTTGGCGAGAAGCTCCTTTGCCTGCTTTTCGGCATCAGCCTTAGGCACCTTGAGCAGTTTTATCGGTGCAAGTGTCATGTTTTCAAGTATCGTAAGATGAGGAAAGAGATTAAAATGCTGAAATACCATTCCCATCTTCATACGTAGTTTGTTAATGTCCGTCTTTTGAGAAGTTATATCAGTTCCTTCGAATTCTATAGTTCCGGAACTCGGCTTCTCGAGGAGATTGAGCGAACGTAGAAAGGTGGATTTTCCGCTTCCCGAAGGACCGATAATAACGACTACCTCGCCCTTGTCTATCGTTGTGGAAATGCCGTCTATGGCTTTAATTGAACCGTCATTGTAATGCTTTTTTAAGTCGGTAACGGATATCATATGGTCAACGCTCACTGTTCTTCAGCCTCCTTTCGAGAAGAGTAACCAGTCTTGTAAAGAACATTACTACTATGAGATAAATAATAGCTACGGCCAGAAGCGGCATAAATGCCGAGAATGTTCTTCCTCGAACTATATCACCACCCTTGGTTAAATCCTGAAGTCCTACATAACCGGCTACAGAGGTTTCTTTAAGAAGAACGATGAACTCGTTAGCCAATGAAGGAAGGATATTTTTAAAGGCCTGCGGAAATACAATATAACACATAGTCTGAAAGTAATTAAAACCAAGTGAACGTCCGGCCTCAAACTGCCCGTTGTCTATACTCATTATACCCGCTCTTACTATCTCGGCAACGTAAGCACCGGAGTTAAAACCAAAGGCAAGTACTGCAATCAGAACTTTGTTTTTGGAGGAAGCAAATATTACGAAGTAACATATCATGAGCTGAACTACAACCGGTGTTCCTCGAATAACGGTTAAGTAAATCTTACTGATAAAGTTCAGAAATTTCAGTCCGAAGCGGGCAATAGGTTTTGTAATGTCATTAATTGTTTTATCATGAGTTGTACGTATTACAGCTACCAATGCACCAAGGAATATACCCAGGAGACAAGCAAAAAATGTAACTTCAAGCGTAACTCCGAGACCTTTAACAAAATACATATATCTGTCATCGGTAATAAAATTCAATGTGAAGGTATCTTTGATGTCCTGTAACCAAGACTGAAAACCGGATAAGTAAAAGATATTCATAATAACAACCATTCCAAAAGTAATAGATTATTATTATACCAATAATAGCGGCAATTAGAAAGGGGAGACATTGTTATACAATCCATAATTGCCGCTTTTTATATCAAAAAAATCCCTCATATCAATGTGTAAATGACATGAGGGCTGTAAGTTTCAATATAAATCAAAACTAAATCATTCAGCAGGAATGTATTTGTTTATAATAGCATCAATAGTTCCGTCTTCCTTAAGTTCCTTGAGAGCATCGTTAATCTTATTGAGAAGCTCTTCGTTATCCTTATTAACGGCAATAGCATAATCTTCTACTGTATAAGGTGTATCGAGAATAACAAGTCCTTCATTTGCTGCAACAAAGGATTTAGCAGGCTGATTGTCAATTACAACAGCATCAACTTTACCTGTAACCAACGCTTGTACTGCATCTGCACCATTGTTGTACTGCTCCACTCTCTCAGAACCTATTTCATCTGTCATATAGATGTCACCTGTGGTAGCAATCTGAACACCTACAATATAATCACCGTTAACAATTGAATCAATATCTGTAATAGGAGAGCCTTCAGGTACAATAATTGACTGAATGCCTGTAGAATAAGATTCGGTAAAAGATACTGACTGCTTACGTTCTTCAGTAACAGTAAGACCTGCGGCAACGATATCGTATTTACCGCTCTGGACCCCGGTTATCAATGAATCAAATGCTGTATCCTCGATAACAAGTTTAAGACCTAATTTGTTGGCA
Source organism: Clostridia bacterium (assembly GCA_024403755.1). GTDB lineage: Bacteria > Bacillota > Clostridia > Saccharofermentanales > Saccharofermentanaceae > Saccharofermentans. The sequence continues at coordinate 307 of JAKSRF010000164.1, read as the reverse complement.
ATTGCTTCAGCTATTTCTGCATCAATACCTACAATTTTACTGTTCTCATAGAATTCATACGGAGGAAATGCTGCATTTGTAGCCATTGTAAGAACACCGTCTTCAACAGTAAGTGACTTCTTTGAAGAACATGAAGCCATCGAAAGACCTATGCACATAATAAGTGCTGCTGACAAAACTTTTTTCACTAGTTTATTCATATTTCTTCTCCTATAATTTTTTACTGAACTTAAATTATACGCTATCATAAGCTTGAAGTACACTTAAATATCTTTTATAATTAGCGAAAAAGGGCGTTGTCGGTGAT
>JAKSRF010000163.1 GCA_024403755.1 Clostridia bacterium | reverse complement strand
CGCTATATAGTACTTTCTGTAAGGCGAAAATAATAGTAAAATAGTCAAAAGGGAGGTGACAGAAATGAAGGACTTAGAACAATCCGAGAGACTATTGGCCGAAAGTACAAATTACTATTTGATTGCATGTTATGAGACAGTAAGTCTGTATCGCAAATCAGATGATAAAAAGCTTTGCTGTGTAGGACATTTCTACGGTGATCCTGAGGCCGCATTGATTGATACCAATGAGAAGTTCTGTATTTCTGTCGGTTGCGGATATATTGTTTACAGAATCAGAGAACCATATGAGAACTACGATTATGTAATGGAGAGTGATCAGTGGTTTGAGGGCGGAAGTCACCCTGATAATACTGAATGGATAATCGGTGCAGAGCAGACCGGTGACAATGAGGTCATGCTTATCCGTGATGACGGAAGTCGAAGAGCTCTTCAGATTGAAGCATAAGGTGTATCACCGGTTTACTGCTTGCTGTCGATTAACTGCCGCCGATTATTTTTTCGAGCGAAGAGTGAATCTCATTCCTTCGTAGGTTCTTATCGGATTTCCTCTTATGATTCGCTTGTGTTCCATCCAAGCATCACTGCGTTGCTGAGCTTCGGACGTTGCTCTTTGTGCGACCAGAATAAGCTTGAGCTTTTGAAGAGCTTTGTGTCTGTTCTGAAGCTGGCTTCTCTCGGTTGTACAAGTAACTGCGATACCGGTAGGAATATGTATAAGCCTGATTCCTGTCTCAACCTTATTTACATTTTGTCCGCCGTTGCCTCCGCAGTGAAAACGTTCCACTTTAATATCCTGTTCGTTACATATATTCCCGTTGCCGATATTCTCATTATCAATTTCCGCGATAATACTTACATCAACATACCAGTTCTTACGTTTGTGATGCGGGCGGTAAGGACTCTGACAAATCCAGAGAACGGTGCCTTCAAACTTTGACAGGTCGTTATCGGTGTGCAGAAGAATCGAAGTGCAACAACCTGTCGTTTTGGATTTATGTGAATCTATTAATTCTATATCATCATATTCTTTAGAAAGTGATTCGTAGAGCTTAGTTACTGCAAGCTCACATTCAGCCGGTCCCTGACCGGAGCTTAATTGAATTAACATATTTATTTACCTCTATTAATTTCCGGCCTTGAAATTGTAGACCGGTCTGATTATTTTGTCTGTCTGTACAGTATCGCCTATTACGTCAATAATGTCGTTTATACCGCGGTAGGCAAACGGTGCTTCGTCTAATGTTCCTTTTCCTATCGAGCTCGAATATATACCTTGCATAGTGGCTTTAAATTCAGACACCGTATGACTGTTCTGTACTTCTGTACGCTTGATGATTCTGCCTGAGCCGTGCGGCGCTGAGAAGTTCCATTCACTGTTACCGAGCCCTCTGCCGAGAATTATGCCGTCCTTCATATTTATCGGAATAACAACTTTCTCGTTAAGACGTGCAGATACAGAACCCTTGCGCAGAAGCGGAGCGCCGAGACTTGCGATAATATCCTCGCCTGTATCAATGTAATTATGAATACATTGATAGCAATCGATTATTTTCCAATGCATACCTTCGGTAATCTCATCGATAATAATTTTACGATTCAGTGAAGCATATTTCTGTACCACGGTAAGGTCATGTATATAATCTTCTTTAAGTTTATAATCAAGCCAAGTCATCTCGTAGGGTATATCAAGTCCGAGATTTCTGAATTTTTGCTGTCCCATATTGAGATAGTATTCGGTTACAGCTTTGCCGAGACTTCGACTGCCTGAATGAACTACAAGATAAAGATTACCGTCATCATCCTTGTCAACTTCTATAAAGTGATTGCCGGAGCCTAATGTCCCGAGACTGAGAAGTGCTTTCTGATGCTGGATGTGTCTTTGACATCTGAGCTCATCGAAGTCAAATTCGTCTGCGAAACGATGAACTTTTTTGCGTGATGAGAAGCCGGAAGGAACGCAGTCTCTTATTACTGAGTCCAGTTTCTGACATTCGGTTTTCTTTGCTTTTATTTGTGCAATCGTCATGCCGCAGCCTATATCAATACCGATGAGATTCGGATTGATTTTGTCACTTACCGTCATGGTAAGACCGATCGGTCCGAACTTCCCCGGATGTACATCCGGCATCACTCTGATACGTGCATTCAGGGCGAACTCCTGATCGCATATCAGTTGTATTTGATGTATTGCTTGCGGGTCAATAGCTGTTGATTCATTGTTTGAAATATATACTCGCGCGTTGGCGCAAGTTCCTTGAATGTCCATAATAAAATTTCCTTTCGTATCGTAATTCGTAATTTGAAATTTGTAATTTCGGGTACAAAAAAGCACCCGCATTGTGAGACGAGGTGCAGGAAATCTTATCACATCTATGCCAAAATTATTTGGAAACAGAAGGAAGGGAAACCGAACCTCTTGCTGTTAAATTGTTTATAGTTAAGTATTGCTGCATTTGAGTTGCCCTCCTTTTTTGTAATTAACGAGGATGAGTATAAAACTATATCCTGTTTTTGTAAAGTATCTTTCTTATGTTATGCTACAATTATATTATTCATTATGAGTAAAAAATTGCACTGTATCAGGAGTATATTTATGGTTTTATATTTCAGCGGAACGGGTAATTCAAGGTTGGTGGCGGAACGATTGGCCGCATCTCTTAATGATAATTGCATGAATTTGTTTGACAGAATTCGCAATAAAGTTTCTCGCTGATTGAATCTGCGAAGCCTCTTGTTATAGTTACGCCTATATATGCATATAAGATGCCGACTGTAGTGGAACAGTGGCTTATG
>JAKSRF010000162.1 GCA_024403755.1 Clostridia bacterium | reverse complement strand
CGGTGAATACGGCATAATAAGCTTTACTGAATTTCTTCTCGAAAATGTATTCTCCGGATACAAAATGAATAAAAAGAGACCATCTCGATTTGAGATGGTCTCTTGCTTTTTTATGTAACAGTGCAATTTACTTCAATTAATCGCGCCAAGCTTGATGCGGGTTAACATGAATCACAAGCTTTGTTATCTCTCCGTTTTCAACGCAACCGTACATTAATGGTAAATACCAAGTTGTGCCACCGTTTACCAAATTAATGAAGTCATTGATTGAAGTTATGTCCTTGCTTGGAGTCAGGTCGTCAAATGAGTTGTGAAAGGCCGGCATGAACTGAGATTCATAAATAACTACGTTATCTGCTATAGGAATTGAACTGTCGCCGATGCTTGCGGAAAATACAGAATCGTCCTGGATTGCACAGTAATTTCCGTTGCTTAATTGGTAAATTCCTAAGTTATTGTCGATAGATAACTCTGTTTCTCCGTTTGCCGAAGGAATTTGAATTCGATTGCAGTTCAATACATCTTTGCTGTATTCCAGTGTAACTGATATGTGAAAATTACCGCTATCAGGAGTGATATCCTTAATATCATCAATGGAGAGAAAATACTCACCATCAATAACCGTATCACTGAAAAAACTGAAATAATTGGCTGCTTCAACGGCAAAAGGTACAGCGGCTCTGTCCTCACGTGATTCGGTAGCCTCGGTTGCTTCGGAAGTCTCAGATGTCTCTGAAGCTTTTGGGTCCTTCGTCTCTTTGACTTTTGTTTCCTTGGTTGAAGTATCTGTTGCTTTTGCTGCATCAGAATCTGATCCTTCAGTACTTTCAATTGTTTCCTCAATACTGCTTTCAGTAACCTTGCTGTTCTCATTACTGCTGTTACTCTCGCTTGCTGAATTACAACCTGTAAACAACAATACTGTTGCCGTAAAAGCTGCAATTACAGATGAATACTTACTTTTATGCATATTCTAACTCCTTTTCTTTTTATATAAGTAATATGTAATAAAGTCGCACATATAATAACACCGGTATGCTCTTTATTCAATAACAATAGTGGTAATAAGCTTGTGAAGTTGTTAAAGAAGATATTTAACAAGTATAATAATACACAAGTGTAATATATGCTGATGTGATTATGTTGTTCAGGTTCATAATTTCTGTGATGGTTTATTAAAAAACAATGTCGACGCGCAGAATGTTGAGAAAATAAATATAGATATAAATCAATTAATGTGCATCTCAAACAGCTGATGTTGTGTGTTGCCTTAGAAGATAAAAAAATCCCGCCGTTACCGACGGGAACCTCATAGTATCGAGCATTAGCACCTTGAGAACAGGTTGCCGTGCGGTCACAGAGCTCGTCTCTCTCGCATCTCTTTATGAGTTGATTTGATTGTATAAGGTTATCGGTTGATTGTCAATTGCCGGTAATGTTTTTGCGAATACTCAAGCACCGCTTGAATTATTAATTGAAAGATAAAGCTTTTCTCGCTAAAATATAATTGTGTATTACCTTATCATTTGAATGTAAGGAGGTGATACATATGACAAAGAAGAGAATAGTTTGCAATAAGATAATCGGTGACTCTGGCATTGTTGATAAGTTTGAGACTGTTCCTTTCGAGAAGGCAATTAAGCTTCAAAATGAGCAAACACTTGCGTTACTCAAGGAGAAGTGGAAGATTGAATTAGCGCAAAGGAAGAAGGAATGGGATGAAAATCCCGGATGGCCTGCAAAGCTTGTTACTACTTCTTTCAAGCTGAACGGTATTGATTATATATTGAATTCTGTTGATTTGGGGTATACGGACGGTGGCTTTGATCAGGGCTTTATGGAAAGTGTTCAGGGGTATTTGAGAGGAGACCTTGAGGCAGGCGGTGCGACTGATGTTTATAATGACGGCTTTATTGATTAGGAGAAATTCGTATGAGTATAGGAAGCAATATCAAAACGCTTCGTGTTGAAAGGCATTTGACACAGGAACAGGTTGCAGATATGACGGGTGTCACTTTTCAGGCAGTGTCCTCCTGGGAACGAGATGAGTACAAACCTGATATTGAGAAGCTGATTGCTTTGGCAGGACTCTTTGATGTGACATTATCGGCTTTGACTGAGGAGCGACCGGCTTCAGTAAGACCGAAGGAAGCTGTCTTTGATTGGGAACATATGAAAACTTATGTTAAGACTACAGCCAAGAGACTTAATTTTGTCGATACTTTGAAGGCAATAGATTTTGCTTCGGAGGCGCATGAAGGTCAGAATAGAAAGAAGTCTGAGATTCCGTATATATACCACCCGTTGAATCTTGCCTGTCATGCGTTATCCATGAATATAGAAGATGATGCCGTTCTTGCAGCGTGCTTGCTCCATGACGTTATTGAGGATTGCAATAAAAGACCGGAGGAACTCCCGGTAAGCGAAGAGGTTCGTGAACTTGTGATTCTTCTTTCTCATTCCAAAACTACGCCGGAAAATCGCGACAGAGTTATGCAAGAATATTATGCCTCCATATCTCAAAATCCTAAGGCCTCGCTTATTAAATGCATTGACAGATGCAACAACATAACAACAATGGCATCGGGACTGAGACGCGAACGCATATGGCGTATGATTATCGAGACTGAACGCTACTATCCGGAGCTTCTTAAAGTGATTAAGTCCGTGCCTGAATACAACAATGCAGCATGGCTTCTTAAATATCAAATTGAAAGCATGTTAGAAATCTATAAGCGATTAATGTAAGCGTTGATAACACCTTAGTAATTAATCTGCATTCGTAGTCTTTTGCTTTCGTAACCTTGCATTTGACTTCTCGTTTATCTCACCGGGACTCCTGTTTTTATGTATGTTGGTTATATATCGGGTTCTATGTCAGGGGATGCATAACAAAAT